>JAYVQB010000318.1:0-6406 GCA_043757085.1 Verrucomicrobiota bacterium | reverse complement strand
CACGGCCTGCAAGTTCACCTCGCGCGTGGCGATCTCTGTGCGCTGGTGCGTCGCGTGGCTTCGCATTGGAGGCCCTTGCTGGAGCGGAAACAAATCGCTTTGCAGACGATCGGAGAAGAAAATTGTGAAGCATACTTTGATGCCGACGCCATGGAACAGGTGTTGGGAAATCTTCTATCCAATATCGAGAAATATGCCGCAGGCGCGAGCATGGCCGAGCTGACCGTGGGGACTAAAGATGGCTTCGTCGAAGTGCGCGTGCGCGATGATGGCGCAGGCATTCCTCGTTCCGTTGCGCGGCGCGTGTTCGAGCCATTTTATCGCGTGCGCTCCGATGTGACCGAGGGCGCATCCGGCACTGGCCTTGGATTAAGCATCGCCCGCGCGCTCGCAGAAGCGCAGGGAGGCACACTGAAACTGGAACCCGTGGAGCGCGGAACTTTATTCGTGCTACGCATCCCCATTAAAAACCATCAGCCCGCCTGATTCATCATGCGCATCCTCATTGCCGAAGACGATACCCACACGCGCGAAGCCTTGCGCCAAGTGCTCACGCGCGAGGGCCACAGCGTCATCGCCACCGCGAACGGAGCCGAGGCCATGACCGCGTTCCGTAATGACAAACCGGATTTCGTTTGTCTCGACATCATGATGCCAGAACTCAGCGGCTATGATGTCTGCCGCGCCATCCGTCGCATCGACGAGCGCGTGCCGGTGCTCTTTCTCAGCGCAAAATCAGAGGAAGTGGATCGCGTGCTCGGACTGGAACTCGGCGCGGATGATTTTCTCGGCAAACCCTTCGGCGTTCGCGAGTTCATCGCCCGCATCCAGGCCATCGCCCGTCGCGCCGGCCTCTTGCAAGCGCAGGCTGAAGCCGCCGGTGTTTTTCAATTGGGCGACCTCCGGATTGTTGCGTCTGAACTGCGCGCGTTTCGCGGTGAGCACGCCATTCCGATTACGCCGCGAGAACTCCGCGTGCTCCAAGTTTTTCACGAACGCAAAGGCCGCGTCGTGGACCGGAACACTCTCTGCGACGAAGCCTGGGACGCCGATTATTTCCCCAGCAGCCGCGCGCTTGACCAATGCATCTCGCAGTTACGCAAGAAGATCGAGCTAGACCATGCATCACCCAAAATTATTCAGACCGTGCATGGTGCGGGTTATCGGTATGAGTGACTGTGCTGACTCCGCTCAATAATTAAAAAGTTCGCGCGTCGCGTATTTCTTATCGATTCCGCGTTTTTTCAGCGCGTCGTTCACCACGTAGGTTATGCGGAGTTTGATTTTTGATGTGAGGCGGCGGCCTTTGCGGGCGCGTTGCACCGCTTTGTGACTGAGATCAACGGGGCGTAGCTCCACGAGCGCGTGATTGTCCAGTCCCAGTTCAATCATCAATGCATCCAGAGGTTGCGGGCCAAGATTACGTTCAATGTTCTTGTCTGCGTTTTCAACTTCGCTTTTGCTCATGGATTTGTATCGCCCGACTTTTCCTTAGCCGCATTGAGTTTTGCAAAAAACTCGTTGGCCCGCCGGGCGGCTTCTATTTTTTGTTCGGGCGACATCTCTCCACTGATGGTGGGGATTACTTTTTGTGCGGCCTGACATCCGTTGGCGGCGGACATGGTCAGCCAGCCGTGAGCTTGAACCAGATCTTTGGCAATGCCTTTGCCGCGATAATAACTCATGCCCAGACGGTATTGGGCATTGGGCGCGCCCTGTTCAGCGGCTTTGCAGAACCATATAACTGCATCCTGTTCATTTTTTTTAACTCCCCGCCCCTCGGAATACATGATGCCCAAGTCTTCCTGGGCTGCGGCATCACCACCTCGGGCGGCTGCCATGATGGATTTGGGATCGCCCTCTTGTTTTCTCAGGACTTCCATGAGCCGCTTTTCTTCTCTGACGCGCGGACTTTCCTCATCATCGGAACATCCCAGCGAGAGACAAACCAGCATAGCTGACAAAGCGAGGCGTGAGTTCACGCGCTCTATTCGCTCATGGGTCTGTTTTTCTCAAGCTACATTTTCCGATATAGAAACAAAAAAACGCACTTAGTGCAAACCGCCAAAAAACACGCGCGCGGATTCAGCAACGCCGTAAGCCGCCTCCTGCGGGCTGAGGTCGTCGGTAGTGATTTTGATGTCGCAGGCTTGTTCGTAAAGTGGCGCGCGTTCTTCATAAAGAGCGCGGAGTTTCGCGGCGGGATCAACTTCGCGAAGCAAGGGGCGATCATGACCATGAGCGGTGCGCTGATGCAGCACGCCGGTGTCCGCAGACAGCCAGACGACGCAGCCGAGCTGTTTGAGAATGGGCAGATTGACGGGTGGAGTGACGATCCCGCCGCCGGTGGCGATGACTTGGCGCTGCTGTCCGGCGAGTGATTGCAAGGCCGCTGTCTCGCGCTGACGAAAGCCGGCTTCACCTTCGCTGGCGAAGATTTCCGGGATGGTTTTGCCAGCGGCCTCAATGATGAGGTGGTCGGTGTCCACAAATTTGAAACCAAGGCTGTGTGCCACCAAACGACCGAGCGTGGTTTTGCCCGATCCCATCAAGCCAATGAGCACAAGGTTCAGGGCTTTGGCAGGTGCTCGTGAAGGTGGCGTGGGATTGGAGATCATGTCGAGAATGGAAGGGACGAGCGCGACATCGTGTTCCAGCGCATCAAAGTAACTCGCGTAAAGCGGTGTCCAGCCCGAGGCGCGAATTTTGGCGTCTGAAACGCGCTTGCTGGTCCAGGCGCGTTTGCGCTCTGTCTTGGGCGCGGCACTCTGTGGCATGGACTTGTTAAATCGTGCGACGAGTTTCTCAAAGCATTTGCGCTGCGTGAGCGGCGTGTCGTCTGTGACGTTGAAAATGCCCGTGAGTTTGTTGAGTGCGAGAAGCGACAGCGCACGCGCGGCGTCTTCGCGATGAATCTGGTTCAGCCAACGTCCCTCGCCATCATTGCCCTCAATGACAGCGGTGCCCTCAAGAAAATTTTTTAGCACAAACGAACGCCCCGGCCCGTAGATGCCCGCCAGTCGGGCCACGCAGCCTTGATGCACCAGCACCATATCTTCCGTCTCGCGCAGGATGCGGCTGGTCTCGCGATCCGGTGTGGCGTCGCTTTCCTCCGTGACCCATGAGCCGTCGATTTGAGGATAGACGCTGGTGCTGCTCGTAAAGACAAGGCATGTGCCGGGGAACTCATTTTGCAAATGGCGGCAACCATTGAGATAGACATGGCGATACATTTCCGCTCCGCACCGGTTCGATGATGCGCAATGGATGATGACCTCGGGCGGCGCGATTATTTTATCCATCAAACCGCGCACTGAGTTTTCATCACCGACATCACAGGCATGAACCGTGTAGGGCTTGGCCTGCGACAGTCGTTGCGCCGAATCCTCGGAGTGTGTGGCCCCGACGACATTGTGCCCCGCCTCATGCAAAAGATCGGCCACACGCTCGCCAACGTAGCCGCAGCCAATGATAAGAATTTTCATGGCGCGACGCGGCGCTCGCGTTTGCAGTATTCCACGATTCCGCTCACCACACCGCGCGCATAATCTTCTAGCGGGCTGCTGACCAGATGCCCGTCTAACAAGGTGCGCCCGACGAAGTGCCCCAGCAGGAGCCGCTTGTAAGTCTCTTCATGATTCATCACGTAAGGCTCAAGATAAATCACGGGGCATTGATAAAGCCGGTTCGCGAGAAGATTGCGCGCATAGACATAAGGGCTGGCGGAAACGCGGCGGGCGTTTTTTGTTTGATAGAGAAAAGGCGGCAGGCCGGTGGCGGCGGCCATGGCGGGCGCGATGATCTCGGCCATGCGCCGCTCCTCCTCGTGGGTTCGCTGAAACAGACGGCGGAACATTTCAAAGCGCACATCCTCGAACTGCATTTCATCCGGGGCATAGCAGCCGTTGATGAGAAGATGAAAATGATTTTTCGGCGAGAAGACGGGATGTCCGGCGTCGTTCCAAGCCTCGGCATTCAGGTGCAGGCAGAAGACGATGTCCGGGCGCAGTTCTTCGTTCACGCGACGGGCGCGGGCGTGGATTTCACTGACTCGATAGAAGAGTTTCTCCGCCTGCCATTGCACTGTAATGATCTTCGGATCGCCTGCGACACCGGCGTAATTTTCCATGGGATTGACAATGCCGGCCTCGGCCAGCACTTCACGCGCGGCATCTTTATAGTCATTCGGTTTGGACGTGGTCACGGGCGCTTCATTGCTGCGCACCAAGCTGACGCGGGCACCGAGAGCTTCCAGCCGTGGCTTGAGAATTTGTGCGACCTTCAGCACCAGCGAACCCTCGATGACTGCCTCACCGGGTTTCATGCTGAGCCAGCGTTCTTCCATCTGCGCATAACCGCCGCCGATATGACCGGGATCAAGCGCGATGTGCAATCCGGTCAGCGGAGGTTCGCCCGGCTTCAACGGGGGCAGCTCGCGCACCGTGCGCCAGTAGCGCTTCGGCGCAGGTTCCTCTGCGTGCGGATTGCGGAAAATCACGGGAACCGGGGGCTGGCCCGGTGTGGTATCGATCAATACCCTGTCGCTTTCCATCTTCCAAGGACGCGCGGCATTGGACTCATCAGAATAGACATTTGCCATCGCGGCCTCGAACTCCGCACGTCCGACGATGCCGGACAATGCCTCAATCTGCTTCCAGTCCGGTATGTCCGCGAGCGGCGTGAGCTTAGATTTGCCGGGCGCGGGCTGCGGAACGGGCGTTGCACCGGGATTCTGCGCAGGCAAGAAAGCCCCCGGCATCAGCACGAGAAAGGCAAGGCGGCGAAGCGTCCGGGGGAACATGCGCTGAGGCTATACTTGATTATGCTGAAATTCATCTTCTAAGTGCGCATCCATGAATCTTGATAGCGACGCCACTGACACCAACACCATCCGCATTCTCTTTCTGGGCGATGTCATGGGAGAGCCGGGGCGCAAGGCCGTGGCCGCCCTGCTGCCCGTTTTGAAAGTAGAACTCGCCGTGGATTTCATCATCGTGAACGGCGAGAACAGCGCGGGCGGGCGCGGCATCACTCCGAAGATCGCCATCAGTCTCATGCGCGCAGGCGCAGCAGTCATCACCACGGGCGATCACGTTTGGGATCAGAAAGACATCATGCCCTTCTTTGCGGAAGAGCCGCGCTTGCTGCGACCCTTGAATTATCCCGAAGGCACACCGGGCAAGGGCTGGGTGATTTTAGATACGAAGAAGGGCAAGGTCGGTGTCATCAACCTTCAAGGACGCACGTTTATGAAGATGCTGCTGGAAAATCCCTTCGAGGTCATCGGCGCGGCAGTCGATGAAATCCGCAAGGAAACGAATGTCATCTTCATCGACATGCACGCGGAGACCACCAGCGAGAAGACCGCGCTCGCGTGGTTCCTCGACGGTCGCGTCTCTGCCATCGTCGGCACGCACACCCATGTGCAAACTGCCGATGAACGCATATTCCCGAACGGCACCGCCTTCCTCTGCGACGCGGGCATGTGCGGCCCGCTGCACTCCGTCATCGGCATGGATGTGGATGCCGCACTGCACCGGCTCCTTACTTTGCTTCCGAGTAAACACTATGTCGCACAAGGTCCAGTGCAGCTCTGCGGCGCATGGGTGGATGTGGACATCGCCACCGGCAAGGCTATTAGAATCGAGCGCGTGCAACGAATCTGGAGCGAGGAAGAATAGGACAGTGCTGCCTGATCCAAGGCGAGCGCCTGATGAGAAATACCGTGCGCGACACGACATCCGCTCCATAGTAAGCGTCTTATGCCATTTAGCACACTGGGCCTTGATGCCCGTATTCTCCAAGCCATCGCCGACGCCGGTTACACCGAACCCACACCCATTCAGGTTGCCGCCATCCCGCAAGTCATCGCCGGCCATGATGTGATCGGAATCGCGCAGACCGGCACCGGCAAGACCGCAGCGTTCACACTGCCGATCCTCACCTTGCTCTCAAAGATCAGCGGTCAGGGTCCGCTGCGTGGCATCAAGTGCCTCATCCTCGCGCCCACGCGCGAGCTGGTCGTGCAGATCGAGGAGAACGTGCTCGCCTACGCCAGACACGCGCCGGTGCGCATCACGAAAATTTACGGCGGCGTCAGCGAGCGTCCGCAAATTGACGCCTTGCGACGCGGGGCGGACATTGTCATCGCAACACCCGGTCGCTTGCTCGATCTGATGAATCAGCGTCACGCGAATTTCAATTCGCTGGAATTCCTTGTTCTTGATGAAGCCGACCGGATGCTCGACATGGGCTTCCTGCCAGACATTCGTCGCATCGTGAAAGCACTGCCGCGCAAACGGCAGACGCTGATGTTCTCGGCCACGCTATCGAGAGAAATCGAGGTGCTCACGCATGAGTTTCAGCACGACCCAAAAATTGTTCAGATTGGCAAGCGCTCCAATCC
>JAYVQB010000317.1:0-1672 GCA_043757085.1 Verrucomicrobiota bacterium | reverse complement strand
ACGCATTCAAACCTGTTGATGTTGCCTTCAAGGTGGTCGGCACTGGCAGCGTGGGCACGCGCGATTATGTCGTCTTGATGTTCGGCCATGGCACGAGCGATCCTCTGTTTATCCAAGTGAAGGAGGCGCTTCCGTCCTGCTACGAGCCTTATCTGCCAAAAACGCATGTGGTTCTCCATCACGGCCAGCGCGTAGCGCAGGGCCAGCAGCGGATGCAGACGGTGAGCGATCCATTTCTGGGATGGACGAGCATGGAAGGTAGGCGTTTCTTGGTGCGTCAACTGGCTGATCACAAGGCATCGATCAAGCCGGAGGCGCTGCATGGAACTGCCCTGACTGATTACGCCCTGATTTGCGGCGAGACTCTGGCAAAAGCTCATGCTCGCACCGGTGATGCAGCGGCTATTGCGGGATATTGCGGGGACTCGGACAAGCTCGATACCGCCATTACGAAATTCGCGCGGACCTACGCCGACCGCACCGAACAAGATCACAAGATATTCTGCAAAGCCATTCGTCAGGGGCATATCAAGGCTGCCAAAGTCTGAATTATTTAAGGGCTGCGGCTGCTTTCTTTGTGCATCCGCTCAAACGAAGCGAAGGAGGACGGTTAGGTTTTGCAAGACAGAGCAGGCTTCAAAGCTTTCATCGCGCCCAAATTATCGGCTGGGGCCGTGATCCTTTTCCGTAAGCCCAGGAAACTTCCGATGGAGAAAACGTTCGAAAGGACGCCCGATCACGAGCACGAGCAATGTCAGCACCAAGCCAGCCGCAGCCACAACCCACACTCCGGCTCCACAGAGAATTCCGAGCGCTGCCGAGATCCAGATAGTCGCCGCTGTCGTCAGACCGTGAACCTTCACTTCGGCGGCTTCCCGGATGATGACACCCGCCCCAAGGAATCCGATACCGGTGATAATCCCTTGAATTGCACGGCTGCCTGAGGCCGGATCCACTCGTCCGGTTGAATCAATGCCAACCGCAAGTCCGGCGAGAACAAGCAGCGCGGCCCCGAGGCAGACCAGCGCGTTCGTGCGGAGACCCGCAGGCTTGCCGCCTAGTTCGCGATTCAAACCAACAAGAGAACCAATCAGCACTGCGCAGCAAAGACGCACCGCGATCTCTCCCCATCCGAACAGGTTTACAAGTTGCATGAAATTATTCCAATTCTAGCAGAGACAAGCTGCTAGTGCAAGAAGTCCACCATCTTCTGTCGGGTGTGCATCAGATCAAGGGCTGACTTAGCATTTGCGCACCGTCCGTCGTGGTGTTAGCAAACGCACCCGCTCCCAGCTCACCTATGAAAGCCCATCAAATCTTCCAAGCCATCAGCCCTGAACAACGTCTTGCCATCGTAAGCTGGACGCAGAAGGAATCCAAAGAAGCCTTCCGCACTGCGCTCTTTCAAGTGGGTGCGCAACGCAAGCTGCGACCGCAGTATTTTAATACCAAGAACCGCGAGCAACAGGCGGATTGGCTTGCCGAAAATTTGAAGAGCAAGCTTTGCGACGGTGTGACGGAGCAGCTTCTCCAGCTCTGGTTGCTCAGGGGAAAAACGGCCATGCTGACCACTTTCCTTGATGCTGCGGAAATCAAACATGACGGCGAGGGTCAGGTGGACGAACTCCCCGAGGATCTCGACTCCAAGCAGGTGAAGGCCGGGGTGGATGCG
>JAYVQB010000316.1:0-6409 GCA_043757085.1 Verrucomicrobiota bacterium | reverse complement strand
GCACAGGCTTGCAGCCTGTGCCACCCATTGCCAAATACAAAAGGCGGTTGACCGAAGCCAACCGCCTTTGCGGAATCAATGTCTGAACACCATTAATTATGCTTTCTGTTCATCGATATGCACTGGCTTGTAGCCACCTATCGCCTTGAAGTAGAACAACAGTAGCAGATATGCTAACGCCATTGCGGCCGGAATGAAAGAGTCGGCCTTCAGGGTTTTGCGCGCACCATTTATGTCGGCATTGATGAATGCCTGCTGGTCGGCGGGCAGTCCGGCGAGCACAGCTTTCGGGTCCACTGCGCCAGTCTTTTCTTGGGTTTCGATGGCTGTTTTAAGAGTGCCCTTGGCAGCACCAAGTTTTTCCCCATCCAATGTCTTAATCCCATCAAAGACGAGCCACTTGCTCTCCTTGGCGCCGATCATTGCAGTTCTCGACTCAGCAGGAACTGACTCTGCAGAGAAACGATCCTTGGCATAACCGAGGCCGGGAGAACCAAGCAGACCCGCCGACATCATGCCGATGCCACCCATGATTGAGATGGCTACGGCACCCGTGCGCGGGAAGCGATCAGACACAACCGCCAACATGGTGGGCCAGAAAAAGGTCTTGCCAAGAGCATAAACCGCCAAAGCGCCGAGCGCACCACCAAAAGTCTGGATACCACTAACAAGGTTCAAACCGAAGCAGGCAAGAATCGAGCACCCCAACAGCAGTCCAATGGGAGAGAGACGCAGGTTCTTTTCGATGAAATGCGTGCAAAAACGCAGACTGAACATGATGGCGGAGGTGAAGATGAACAATGTTGTGCCATTCTTCGGAGTGAGGATCGCACCCGTAATGTTCTGAATCCATCCATCCGTGCCAAGTTCCACCGCACCCACAAGCGCATGCACGATGAACAACACACAGAGAATCACCGAACCAAAAGACCAGCCGCTGAGGCCAGAGAAGATCGCCCAGACGGCGACGCCTATCGCGACGGAAATATACATCCAGTTGGCACTGACGAAGAACTCATTGCCAGTAAAGCCGTTGAGGAGTGGACCAAGTCCGTCTTTGAAGAAAAGACCGATGAACAACCCGACGACAGCCGCTCCAATGATGCCCACATCTTTGAGCATTTGACCCAGAGTAAGCCCCTTTTCGGAAGCTTCGGATTTGGGGAACTTCTGCGCAAAGAACATAAATCCGTAGATCACAGTAGGCACCAGGAAGAGGCAGAGCTGGCTTTTCCAGCCCCAATGAAGGCTACCGCCGAAATACTGCACCGCGAAACCACCGAGCACCATACCCGCAGGCCAGCTTGCGTGCAGGATGTTGAGGTAGTGCGCGCGATTGTTCGGGTAAAGAGTAGCCACAAGCGGATTGGCCACCGCCTCCAACGTGCCGTTGGCGACAGCAAACAGGAAGGTGCCAGTCCAGAGTAAGGCAAAAGCGGTCTTTGGATTCATCGTGTCGACCACGCTGAAGGCGACGACAGCAGAAAGCACATGTAGTAGGAAAGCCGTGATCACCAGCTTGCCGTAGCCTATTTTGTCGGCAATAACGCCACCGATGACGATACCAAAGCAAAACCCAGTGAAACCGGCGCCGTTGATAAGGCCGACTTCAAGTCCGGTAAACTTAAACGTCGCTTCCCAAGTTCCTAGAATAGCTCCGCGAATGGCGAAGCCGACGCCAGCCGCGAGGATGGCCATGAATCCCGCTAAGAGCAGGCGTTTAGCATTGGGGGCTATGCCCTCGTTATTACTCATATTAAGTGTGGTTGTGTTGGTTGGAGTGAGTTGATTGCGTGACCGCAGCAGGTGCGAATTGCTGAATGTAACGGGCGGTTTTAACCAGAAAGCGGGTAATGCACAAGCGAAATCCTGCACCCGGTCACTCAGAAGCCCGGTTCCGACTCCGCCCCGTGGCCAATCTCGACCGGTTTATAGCCGCCCTTGGATTTGAAATAGAAGAACATCAGGAGGTAGCAAACGAGCATGAATGAGGGCAGCAGCGCGATGTTGACGAAGACATGCTGCTTCACCCCGGCCTGCACTTTTTCGAGCTCCCGTCGCCCTGCATCATCGAGCGCCTTGATCTTTTCCTGGTCAAGGCTGGGCGCGGTGCCGAAGATCGCGGACTTGGGTTGGCCATTGACCTTCTGCAAAAGCGCGGTGTGGCCGGACGATAGTGCCTTGTCGAGATCGACATCCTGTTTATAACCGATCATCGGGCTGCCGAGCACACCGAGAAACAGCACACCAACCGCAGAGACTCCATTGAGGGCGAGCGCCCCGCCTTTCGGGAATTGCTCGCTGACCATGCCGAGCGTCGTGCTCCAGAGGAAAGTTTTACCAAGAGCATAAACCGTTGAGGCCACGAGAATGACGTAGCCGACGGACTTTGAGAGGAATATCAGTCCAACAATCGCAATCGCAGCGCCGATGACGAGGAGGCCGATGGGCGAGAAACGATGCACAATCGGGCCTGCGCAAAAGCGAAGCACAGTCATGATGACGGACACATAAACAAAAACCCACGTCGCGAAATTTGGCATGTCCTTCGGCCCGTTAAGCTTCAGCAGCTCCGGCATCCAGCCGTCGGTGCCCAGCTCCGTGGTCGCCAGCGGCCCGATGGTGATGAGCACGAAGATGAAGAGCCAGTTCCCCAGCGATCTCGTATAGGCGTAGGCCGCAAGCGCGATCACCGCACCGACGATCAAAGTCATATTGAGCGGCGCCTCATGATTCATCATCTGCATGATCGCGGGAAACACGAGAACACCGATGATGAAGAACCCCACCGCGCCGACTTCGCGCCACATGTCGCGATTGCTCACACCCGCTGCGACACGTTCCTGCACCGGGAAGCTGCGCGGCAGAATGAGCAGTGCATAAATCACCACCGGCACCAAGCAGAGTCCAAACTTGAACTGCCACGTCTGCGTGGAAAACAACACGGTGAACAAAGCTCCCAGCGCGAGTCCTGCAGGCCAGCCCGCATGTAGAATGTTAAGCCACTTCGCCTTGTCCTTGCGGAAAAGTGTGGCCACCACCGGATTGATGAACGATTCCACTGTGCCGTTCGCCACCGCAACCAGCAGCGTGCCCCAGTAGAAACTCTGATAACCGCTCGCCCGCAGCGTGAGAACGAGCGAGACCACATGACAGCCAATGGCAAACAACGCGACCGTCTTGTAACCAATACGGTCAATAATCAGGCTGAAGAAAATGATGCTCAACGCAAACGGCCACATGCCCGCGCCGTTGATCGCGCCCTTCTCCTGTTCAGACAAATTAAAACTGTTTTGCAAATCGCCGATGGTATTCGCCCGCACACCAAAGACGAATGAGGTGGCGACCAAGGCGATAAAACAGGCCCAGAAGAGTTTCATGTCGGGTTTGTCAGCGGGAGTATTCATAGTGTGGGAATGCCTTTAAATGGACGGATTTATTTGTCTGAATAAATACCGCATTCCAGCAAAAAATGCTTTAACCGCAATGGCTTTATTTCGCCAGCCCGAAAATCTCACGCCCTCCCACTGACGGCGCGATGCACGATCAATATCAGGAGCGATCCCCCAGCGGCGAGACCGATGCTCTTAAAATCAAAGCCCGACACCGAGCCGATATTTAAGAACCGCGCGCCGATCCAGCCTCCAAGCATGGCTCCGCCGATGCCCAATAAGACGGTCATGATGATGCCACCTCCGTCTCTGCCTGGATGGAGGAATTTGGCTAGAATGCCCGCGATCAGGCCCATGATGATCCAAGAGAAAATTCCGTGCATAAAACGAGCCTAACAGGATGGGCTGTCTGCGGTCAATACTTCATTTGCCCTCGATTGCCTCCCCTCTAACATCCACGCATGATTGATAACGTTGTCGCCCGCTTGAAGAAACATGCCGTCTTGCCCGCCGTCATTATCGATGATGCCGGACAGGCCGAGCCACTGGCGGAGGCGATGCTGGAGGGCGGACTTCCCATCGCAGAAGTAACTCTGCGCACGCCTGCCGCGCTGTCGTCTTTGAAACGAATGGCGGGGTTTGGTGAAATGCTCGTCGGCGCAGGAACGGTCATGGATGTCCAGCAAGCGGAACAAGCCGTTGCAGCCGGGGCAAAGTTCATCGTCTCGCCCGGTATGAACGTGGACTTAATCCGCTGGTGTCAGGAGCGCAGCTTGCTCATCATCCCTTGCGCCTGCACTCCCGCCGAAGTCATGCAAGCGCTGCAACTCGGACTGAGTATCGTGAAATTTTTCCCTTCGGAGCCTTTCGGTGGACTGCCTATATTAAAGGGACTGCACGGCCCCTTCCCCACCATGCGCTTCGTGCCAACTGGCGGGATCCATCTTGAAATCTTGCCATACTATCTCGCCTTCCGACCTGTCATGGCAGTCGGTGGAACTTGGATGGTAAAATCCAAGTGGATCAAGGAAGACCGATTCGAGCAAATTAGAGATGCCTGTGAATCCACCGTCGCGGCGGTTCAGGAAGCGCATCGCAAACTGGCTCTTGCTTCGCGGGCGAAATCAATATGAAGTAACTTTATGCAATCCCGTCGCTCCGCCGCCGAAGCTTTTGAGGAAATTCCATCCGTCATTTTTGATGACTCTGCCGCCGCCGCGACTGCGCTCGCGCTAGAGGTTAAAGAACTCATCGAATCAAAAAACAAACAGGGACAACCCGCCGTTCTTGGTCTCGCCACCGGCTCCAGCCCGGTGCCATTTTATCGTGAACTCATCCGCCTGCATCGCGAGGGAAAACTCAGCTTCAAGAACGTCATCACTTTCAACCTCGACGAATACCACGGTCTCGGCACCGATCATCCCGAGAGCTACCATCGCTTCATGCGCGACCAGCTTTTCGATCACGTGGATATTCCAAAACAGAACATCCACATCCCCGACGGCACCATTCCTTCCGACGAAATCTTCGATCACTGCCGAGCCTATGAAGACGCCATCGACGCTGCGGGCGGCATTGACTTCCAGATTCTCGGCATCGGGCGCACGGGCCACATCGGCTTCAACGAACCCGGCTCCAGCCGCGACTCGCTCACGCGCCGCATCACGCTGGATCGCATCACACGACAGGACGCCGCCGCTGATTTCCGAGGCGAGGAAAACGTTCCGCGCTTTGCCATCACGATGGGCGTCGGCACCATTCTTCGCGCAAAAAAAATCGTGCTCGTGGCCTGGGGCGAAAACAAAGCAGGTGTCGTGGCCAAAGCCGTCGAGGGCCAAGTCACCGAAGCCGTCTCCGCATCTTTCCTGCAAGGTCATTCCGCCGCGCGCTTCTACATTGACCAAGGCGCATCGCGCGAACTCACGCGGGTAAAACTCCCGTGGCTCGTTGGCCCCGTGACATGGACAGCGCAGGAAGCCCGCCGCGCCGTCTGCTGGCTCTCCGCGTCATTCAAGCGCCCCATCTTGAAACTCACGGACGAGGAATACAACGAGCACGGCCTTTCCGATCTCCTCAGCGAACAAGGCCCCGCCTATCAACTCAACATCCGCATCTTCAACAAACTCCAAAACACCATCACCGGCTGGCCCGGAGGCAAGCCCGATGCCGATGACACTTCCCGCCCGGAGCGCGCCAAACCTTATCCCAAGCGCGTTCTTATCTTCAGCCCGGAACCACAAGACGCGATCGTCAGCATCGGCAGCACCATCGACCGTCTCGTCGAACAGAAGCACGATGTCCGGCTCGTCAGTCTCACGAGCGGTGGCCTTCGCGTGCCCGACTCCGAGCCAGACAAGTTCGCATCCACCTTGCTGGAAATCTCCACCACCGCTGCGGAAAGCTGGGAGAAGCAAACCGGCTACGCCCAACAAATTCTCGAACTCCTGGAGAAAAAAAGTGAGTTCGGCGAGGACCCGCCCGCCGTGCGCCATTTGAAGAGCCTCATCTTGCGCGGAGAAATGCGCGATGCCGCCCAAGCTCTCGGTCTTGGTCAGGATCACGTCACATTCCTCGATCTCCCCTTCTACGAAAAAGGACGCTATCGTCGCTTCCGCATCGGCGATGAAGATGTGGCCGCTACCGCGAAGCTCCTGCGCGAATTCCGCCCGCATCAAATCTACACCACCGGCGATGCCGCCGATCCCTCATCCGTCAGCGCCCTGTGTTTTCGCATCATCGAGCAAGCACTCGCCCAATGCTCCGGCGAAGACTGGGCCGCCGCTTGCAGCCTCTGGATTTATCGCGGCAAAGAGAAAGCGCTCGATCCTCATGAGATCGACATGGCCATGCCCATCAGCCCTGTGCAGCTCGAACGAAAAACCCGCGCACTCGCACGTTACCAGTCGCTCAGCTCCCAAGAACTCGATACGCCAAAGCTCAACCAGAATGCCGCCCAGCAATACGACGAACTCGGCCTCGCGAACTATGAGGCCATTGAGAGTTTTCAGCGGGGGAAG
>JAYVQB010000315.1:0-1677 GCA_043757085.1 Verrucomicrobiota bacterium | reverse complement strand
CTTTGATGGTGCCTTTTTTGCGGAGAATGACCTCGGCTTTTTCGAGGTCGCCCTCGGCTTCTTTGAGTGCGCCCTTGCACTCCATCATGCCGGCATTGGTTTTTTCACGTAGGGTTCTGACAAGTTCTGCGGTGATTTCAGCCATAAAATTAAATTAAGAGATGGAAGTTGAGAGATTGAGATCGGTGTCGTGCATTGGCGGTCGGCGATGCCGATCTTCCAACTACCTTCTCCAATCCCAGATAAAAATTACTTTTTCGCCTCGGCCATCGCCACGATCACGGGGTCGATGAGCTTCTGGAGAATGATACGGATGGAGCGGATGGCGTCGTCGTTGGAGGCGATGGGGTATTCCACGCGGTCCGGATCGGCATTGCTGTCCACGAGTGCGACAATGGGAATGTTCAGGCGATTCGCTTCGTTGACGGCGATGGATTCACGCGCGCTGTCCACGATGACGATGGCATCAGGCAAACCTTCGAGGTAACGAATGCCCTTGAGGTTGCGCTCAAGTTTGGACTTCTCGCGGGCCAAGCTGGCAAGTTCCTTCTTGGACATCGTCTTGATGTCGGGGAGCTTAGGGAGTTCTTCGAGGTAATTCAAACGGGCCACGCTCTTGCGGATGGTGGTCATGTTGGTGAGCGTGCCGCCCAGCCAGCGATGATTCACATAGAACTGTCCGCAAGCTTCCGCGGCTTCTTTCACGGCGTCTTGCGCCTGGCGTTTGCAGCCAACGAAAAGGATGCGCTTGCCTTTGCGAGCGACTTCGCCAAGGAAATTTGAGGCGACTTCGATCTGCTTGAGGGTTTCCTCAATGTTGATGATATGGATTCCATTGCGGGATTCGAGGATGAATCCCTTCATCTTCGGATTCCAGCGGCGGGTTTGATGACCAAAATGGACTCCGGCTTCGACGAGTTCTGCGAGTTGCTGATATGACATGTTATATTTTTTGCTTGGCTGCCGCACAAACTCCGGCTTGGAGTTTGCTCAATCGGGATGACTGATCCGGCCGCGTCAGCGGTTTGAGGTTGATGTGCTCCCCAGCCCAATCCGGGCAAGGGAGCGCGAAGGATACGCGGATGGAGGTGGTGGGCAAGCTGTTTTTGCCTCCATTCGCATTCAGCGGGCCCTAGTTCCTCACTGGTCGTGCTTATCGTCCTTCTTATCGCCCTTTTTATCTTTCTTAGGGTCGTGACTCGGAGGTCTAGGGTCAGCTGCGGGGGGCTTAGCTACTGGCGCAGGTTGTGGCCGTTCATGCTGGACCCGGGGCTGTTCTTTTGGTTGCTCGCGTTTGATTTCCTTGGGCTGCTCATGCGGTGCACGGCGGGGTTCTTCCGCGACTCTGGGGCGCGGTGGCGCGGAGGGCTGGACTTCCTTCTTTTCAACCGGTCTGCCTTCTTCGTGATGAGTTTTTCTTGGCTCCTCAATACGTTCAGCCTTTTGCGCCCGTGAGTTATCCGGCGCGACGACGCGGTCATGCTTGGGTTCTTTGGGCAGTTCGGGCTTATGCCTTGGCGAATTTTCAGGACTAATGACGCGATCATGGCTACTGTCCTTGGGTTGTAGCCTCTGCTCCCTTGAGATATCAGGCTCAGAGATGCGGTCACGCACATGGTTCTTGGGTTGGTTAAGCTTGTCCGGACCCGGCTCATGCCTCGGGATTATTGGAGATCT
>JAYVQB010000314.1:0-6427 GCA_043757085.1 Verrucomicrobiota bacterium | reverse complement strand
CCAAGTTCCCCGTGCTAACCTAACCAACCTTCGTCCCAAGCCTTGAGCACTATAGCTTAACTTTCAGCAACACTGGCCGAACAATGGGGTCCACCTTATACCTACGGCAAAGCCAGAGTCTTCGGCACCACTTTGGGGCATCATAACGACACGATGAGCGATGCGGTTTATCTCGATCTGGTGACTCGAGGCTTGCTTTGGGCCTGTGGTAAGCTAGGCGATGACGGCAAGCCCTTGCCTGAGTATGCGCCGAAGCAAAAGCAGCCATCTGGCGAGGCGCAAATCTTGTGCAAAATCCTATAAATCCCCTAATATAAAGTGACTGAGATCGTTTAAGCCTGTATTCCAGAACCAGATTTGGTGTATATTCCCCACCGTCCTATATATTATGAAAGCTTCACAAACTTCACTGCTGACAGGGTGCGCCATTGCACTGCTCACCTGCTTTGCCTTTGCAGAGGAAACCGCGAAATCCCGCCTTTGGACAGACCTCAAAGGGCGACAAGTGGATGCCGTCTTTGTCGCTTTGGATGGTGACAACGTGATCATTCAGACGGCGGACGGTTCGCTGCATCGGATACCAATGGCCGGTCTCGCCCCGGCGGATCAGGAGATGGCGAAGACATCGAAGCCGATGGAGGGCGCGATCCTTCCCGCCAATGCTCCAGCACCCATTGCAGCCAAGAAAATCGACCAACTGGTGGCTCTGGGACTTTTGAAACAGAACGCCATCCATTCCAAGGAGGGCAAGCCGCAGATCAAGACCAATCCGATGGCGACGGATGAGCAGTTCGTGCGCCGCATCTATCTGGATATCACTGGCCGGATTCCGAGTTATGAAGAGACCCGAGCCTTTCTCAACAGCCGCAACCCCACCAAGCGCAAGGAATTGATCAACCACCTGCTCGACTCCGATGGCTTTGTCAGCCACACGTTTAACTATTTTGCGGACATGCTCCGTATGAAAGATCAGTTGGACAACCGCCTTCTCAAGGGATCGCCCTACATCAAGTGGTTGAAAGACAATATCACTGCCAACACCGGCTGGGACAAGATGTCGTATGAGCTGATGACAGCCACTGGCAAGCTCTGGAACAATGGTGCCACCGGTTATCTGCTGCGAGATGCTGGTATGCCGCTCGACAATCTATCCACCACGCTTTCCATCTTCCTCGGAACTGACGTGGCCTGCGCCCAGTGTCACGACCATCCCTTTGCCGACTGGACCCAGATTCAGTTCTATCAAATGGCCTCGTTTTTCGGAACGACCTCCACCAAAATGAACGCCCGCGACTTTGGAGGCAAAGATCCGACCAAGCAGCTCACGAAGGATATGGAGTATCTCATGGAGAAAAACGGAATGGATGCCAAGAAGAACATGAATCTGGTCAGCAATGTTCTCAGAGCCAATGAGGTCGTCGTTCGTGACCTTAATGAAAACCGCACCAAGCTCCCGCATGATTACAAATACAAGGACGCCGCGCCGAATGACCCGGTGGCACCGAAGTTCGTGACATGGGCCAAGGACGATGAAAAGGCTCCGTGTTATAACCAGGACCTCAAAAGTGGGGAAAATCTTCGTGCATCTTTTGGCAAGTGGATGACGGATCCCACCAACCCACGCTTTGCCATGACCATTGCCAACCGTCTTTGGGCGCGCGCCATGGGAGTGGGTCTTACCGCATCCATCACGAACATTGACGATCCCGATAGAGCATCCAATCCCGAACTTCTCAAGCATCTGGCCAGCGAAATGGTGCGCCTTAAATTCAACATGAAGGAATTTCAACGCATCATTTACAACACCCAGACTTATCAGCGCGAAGCCACGACTTATGAAGTCGCCATGGGAGAACCCTACTATTTCCCCGGGCCGCTGCTTCGTCGCATGACTGCGGAACAGGCTTGGGATTCCTACATGACCCTCGTGCTTGGCGAGCAACTTGACAAAATTAAGAATGATCAGGCTGATCCTTACGGGCGCGCGATCGACATGGATCTGGAGAAATCCACCGTCCAGACTCTGGCCTCAAAAATCACCGCCATTCAGAATCTCGGCAACTTGGCCAAAAAGAATCTCGCCAGCGGCGGCCTCGCCAAGGCTGGCACGATGGCTCCAGATGATGATGACGAAATGGATGCCGCGAAAGTCTATCAATACGGCGGCATGAAGCTGATGCGCGCATCTGAACTGGAGCAACCTGCGCCCGCCGGCCACTTCCTGCGTGAATTCGGCCAGTCAGACCGCCACCTCGCTGACGGCTCCGCCAAGGACGGCAGTGTTCCGCAGGTGCTCGTGATGATGAACGGCAAAGCCCAGCAGATGATGACGGACAAAGATTCTCTGATGTTCCGCAATATTGCCAAAAACAAATCCGCCCCCGACAAAATGGAGGCCGTGTTCCTCAGCATTCTCAATCGCCGCCCAACCATGAAAGAGAAACAGGTGCTCTTGAAAGACCAACAGAAGAGCGGAGAGAAATCATACGCCAATGTCATCTGGGCCTTGATCAATTCCCGTGAGTTCACTTTTATCCAATAATCGAGCGAGCAATTATTAATCTTTAACGCCACCCACACACCATGAGCAATCCCTTCCTCAATCTCAATCCGGCCTCGCGCCGTCAATTCATGCTCAGGACCGCGAAGACGGCCCTTGGCGTCAGTGTTCTCTCTCACTTCGACATGCTCGAGGCCGCCTCTGAACCTGCCGCAAAAAAAGGCAAGGCCAAGGCCGTCATTGCTCTCTACATGGGCGGTGGCATGACCCACATTGATACTTGGGATCCAAAGACTGGAGAGACCAAGGGTTACAAAGACCCCATCTCCACGAATGCTACGGGCATCCAGCTCGGCGGTTACATGACGAAAATGGCCAAGCACGCCGACAAGATTTCCATCATCCGCTCCATGAGTTCCAAGACGGGCGCGCATGAACAGGGGAACTATCTGATGCACACCGGTTACGATCCGCGTGGCACCATCATCCATCCCACCCTCGGATCGTGGGCCCAGTTTCATTTGGGCAAGTCGCACAAGACGCTTCCTGCCAGCGTAACCATCGGCACGGGCAACACCAATGCCGGCTTCTTCCCGCCCGCCCTGGCTCCAATCCCCATCAGCAACCCCGATGGCGGATTGCAGAACGCCAAATCCAACGTGGACAATGCCACCTTCCGTGAACGACTCTCGCTCATGGGCGAACTCGACAGCGGCTTCCGTAAAAAATTCGATGTCGCTCCGGTCAAGGCTTACTCCGAGTTCTATGATCAGACCATGCAGCTTCTGACCAGCACGGATCTGGAGGCATTTGATCTCAGCAAGGAAACCGATGCGACTAAAAAACTCTACGGCACCGGCTTCGGCAAAAGCTGCATGTTGGCCCGCAGACTTGTGCAGCATGGAGTCCGTTATGTGGAAGTTCAGAGCGGCGGCTGGGATATGCACGGTGACGTGGATGGTGCCATGGCCCGCACGGGTGCTGCCATGGATGCCGGATTCGCCGCCCTGCTTGATGACCTTGCGAAGACCGGATTGCTGGCGACCACGATGGTCGTGATGTTTTCGGAGTTTGGGCGCACCCCGCATATCAACGAGAACCGCGGGCGCGATCACTATCCAAAAGTCTTCTCCACCGTCTTCGCTGGCGGCGGAGTCAAAGGTGGTTTCGTCTATGGCTCGTCCGACAAGGAAGGCAAGGAACCGACTGACAAACAGGTCACTCCGCAGGATTTCATCGCCACCGTGGGCGCGGGCCTTGGCCTGCCCATCGAGAAAGTCGTCATGTCGCCATCAGGTCGCCCCTTCACCGTCGGAGACAAGGGCAAGGCGGTCATGGAAATTTTTGCGTGACCTCTACTTGCCGTCCTGCGGCACATGCTCGCCACGCGTCAGGTCTTGCAAGGTCTGGCGCTCGCGCACGATGTGTGCGGTGGCTCCATCCACGAGTATTTCCGCAGCGAGCGGACGCGAATTGTAATTCGAGGCCATGGTGAATCCGTAGGCTCCTGCACTGAGAACAGCTAGCGTGTCGCCCTGCTCCACGGGTGCAAGCTCGCGATCTTGCGCGATGAAGTCACCGGACTCGCAGATGGGGCCGACGACATCCACTTTTTCCAAGGTGGCATCTTGGGCCATCTTCAATGGCACGATCTGGTGCCAGCCTTCATAGAGCGCGGGGCGGATCAGGTCATTCATCCCGGCATCGACGATGACAAATTTCTTCGTATTGCCCTGTTTCAGGTGCAGCACCTTGGTGAGCAGCGCCCCGGCATTGCCGACCATCATACGGCCCGGCTCCAGCAGAATGCGCAGCTTCAGCGGTTCAAGGATCGGCACCAGCGCGTTGGCATACGCGGCGATGGTGAGCGGACGTTCGGAATCCGATTGATCGCTCCACCAAGACTGCGCGCCGCTGTCCAGACTCTGTTGATAAACGATGCCGATGCCGCCGCCGATGCTGAAAAACTGGATGTGATGCCGTTCCTTCAGTTCCTCCACGAGCGGCGTGACTTTTTTCGCGGCCTCGATGAACGGATCAATGCTCGTGAGCTGGGAGCCGATGTGCATTTGCAGCCCGCGGATTTCCAGATAGGGGCAATCCTTTGCTGCGGCGGCATAAGCATCCAGCACCCGGTCAAAGTCCACGCCAAATTTGTTCTCGCTCTTGCCGGTGGAAATATATTTGTGGGTCTTCGCGTCAACGTTCGGATTCACGCGCAGCGCGACAGGGGCTTTCTTGCCCATCTCACCCGCGACCTCATTGATGAGGCGCAGTTCGGACTCGGACTCGGCGTTGAACGAGTAAATGCCTTCGCGCAGCGCGTATTCGATTTCAGCGCGCGTTTTGCCCACTCCGGCAAAGGTGCATTTGCCCGCCTTGCCGCCCGCCTTGAGGACGCGATAAAGCTCCCCGCCGGATACGATGTCGAAGCCGCCACCGAGTTCCGCGATGGTGTGCAAGATGGCGAGGTTCGAGTTCGCCTTCACCGCATAGCAGACAAGGTGATCGAGCTTGGCCATGCCTTGATCGAGACGATGGAAGTGGTCGGTGATCGTCTCTTTGCTATAGACATAGAGTGGCGTGCCGTGTTTCTCGGCGAGCGGTTCGAGATCGACATTTTCACAATGGAGGCGGTTCTGGAGGTAGCGGAAGGAATGCATGGAGTGGGAGCAATAAATGAAAATGTGGGCAGTGCAAGTTGATGAAGTAGAAGTGGCGCCCTCGCCGCTTAATCTTGCTAAAAAATGCAAGCGACGAGGGCGTCACTTCTACTGCAAAAACAAAAACCGCACGGATGGCAGACCATCGTGCGGTTTTAAAGGGAATGATGCTGGCGTTGCTTAAGCTTCAACGGGCTTCGCAGCAGCCGCAGCGGCTTTGGGCTTGCGGACGCGAGGGCGTTTAAGAATACCGGCCTTGACGAGCACTTTGTAGGCACCGTTTTTGTTGATGGTCTTGAGGGCGCGCATGGTGAGGCGGACTTTGACGAATTTGTCCAGCTCTGGCACCCAGATGTTTTTGTCCTGGATATTCGGATAGATCTTGCGTTTCACGCGCTTGGTGACGTGTCTGCCGATACCGCCAAGCTTCTTGGCCTTACCGCTGCGGTGGATGTAGTTGCCGGTGGTTACTTTGGCACCGGTGATTTGGCATTGTCTGGGCATGAGATGATCCTGTTGAAGTTTGTGGGGCGGTGAAAATAGCGGGGAGGGCCGGAGTGTCAAGGGGGCGCGCTCGGAAAATTGGAAGACTGGAAGATTGGAATGATGTGATTGCCAGCTCGGGATTCTGCTGTGCCGCCTTTTGATATTCCATTTTTCCGATCTGCTTTCTCTCGCTGGACATTTGAACCCGTCTCACCATTTTGCCGCCCATGACCGATATGAAGTCCGACAAGATCCCAATTTGGAAAGCTGGAGGTCTGGCTATATTCGCCTATTTGCTGGCGTTGGTTGCGCTTAATTTTTCAGTTAAGTCACCTGAATTCTGGAGCGAGATGCTTGCAACTCCCAGATTCAGAACTGGGTTCATATTTTATTCGGCTGAAGGCCAGCGCTCCGGTGGGTTGGAGCGTCACCCCACGATGCCCTTGAAGACACGGCCTTCGTTCATGTCGATGCGCTCCCGAGCAGGGCGTCGCTCAGATGATGGTCGAACCTTGAAGACACGGCCTTCGTTCATGTCGATGCGCTCAGGTCGGGCCCAGTTGAAATAGTAAAAGTATGCATATAAATTGGCATGTATTATTTATAAAGAAAGATTAAGATTATAATTGCAATATTGTTCATAATGTTTAGATTGCACCATGCTCGGCGCTCAATCCGTTCCAACGAAGTTTCGTTGGAAGCCGCTCCTCATGGTTTTCATGAGGGGCATTTTGTGTTTTGCCTGCGCTTCAGTGTCGGCTGCGACCATCACATGGAC
>JAYVQB010000313.1:0-1679 GCA_043757085.1 Verrucomicrobiota bacterium | reverse complement strand
GACCATCGCCCTTCCGTTGCGCGAGGAAGTCCGAGACATCGCGTGTGACCACCGCCGCGACATCATCCTTGCCGCGCGCGCGTTTGAACCAAGCCGCGAAGCCCTCCAACACCCGCCGCACCAGCAGTTGATAATTCTCCGACAGCCCGCGCTCGGTCGCGAGGTGAAGGAGAAAGGAATCGATCTGCGGGGCCACAAGAAGGCTGTAGTTTCAGCCATCTCGCTTCACATTACCACCAATACCGCACGGTATAAGTCAGCACTTTTTCTTCGTCGGGCTTGAGCGATACGCGGAACTCGGCGGTCTGGGCGTTGAGTTTGGTGAAGGGGATTTCGTTGCCTTTGATCTCCCAGTTCGCATAGCGCAGCATGTGCTCGACCACGCGGATTTCCGCAGGCTCGGTCTTGCGGTTGCGGACTTTGATTTCAAAGGTCTCCGACATCTCATTGCGACGGGTTTGTCCGGTGAAATTCGTGCGCTTGCGCTCGCCGACGAGATCAAAGGCGAAGCCAAGCTGGAAGCGCAGAGTCTCGTCCTTAGGTGTGTGATCCATCTCCGCTTCGCCGACGAATTGAAGCTGCTCGCCATCCACGCGATAGAAGCGCACGCGGCCTTTGGGCAGTGCGATGCCCATCTTGTTTTCCTTGCTGTTTTTGAACTCGACATAGGATGCCACTTTTTTATTTCCCTCTGCGCCGCCGTAGTCGCCTTCACCATAGAATGGCATGGGTCCGCTGTAAGGCCCCATGCCTGATCCGTCATAGACATAGAAGCGCGTGGAGTTCACACCCTGCGCGCGGGCGAACTCGATCTGCTTCGTCTCGCGGTCCCGCAGTGTGACCTGACGCGCGATGGAATAGAGGTGGTATTCATCGAAGGATTTCTCCGTGACCTGTGGTGCCGCAACTGCATCCATCGCCATCTCTCTCATCGCCATTCCTTTGGCCATCATGGCTGGCTGCGGCGGCTGAATCCTCTGCACATCACCGGCCATGAGCTTGATGTTGGCATTCTCAAAGGTCTTGCCGCTTTCATTCTTCACGGAAACCCAGCCGACCACATCGAGCGTGCTCCCTTTCTCCGGCAGCACCAGATTGTAATCCGCATTCCACGAGAAACCGTTCGTCACATAGGCGAGTTCCGCGTTGAACTTCGCGGCGGCGGCGGTCTGCAACTGCCACGTGAAGGTCGGCTGCAAAATGGTGTTGTCACCCAGCGAAGGGAACAAGGGCTGGCCGGGCAGGTTGAAGCGCAGCTTGCCGTCCATCTCAATGATCGGCGTCAGGCCCTCGCGACTGCCGCCCCGGATGATCTTGCCTTTCTCCACGCTGACCTTGCCCATCTCGCCGTGGGACTCGAATTCGATTTCCTTGCCCTCGAAGAGCTTGAGCAAAAGCTGCTGATCCGCCGGGTCGTTGCGATAGCTCTGTTCGAGAATTTGCAGAGCAATCTTGCCCGTCGCATCACGCAGAATGACCGACTCTGGTTCCACCTGAGCCGTCGCGCCGGAGTAGTTCACGCTGTTCACGCCCGGCTTCAAATCCATTGCCACGGAGTCACGCACGACCGCGAAGTTCTGGTTGTAAATGGTGAGCGCAGGATCGGCTTGCAGTGCAGCACATGAGGTCAGTGCGAGGATGGTCAGCAGTTTATTTTTCATAGTTATGGGTTGGTTGGT
>JAYVQB010000312.1:0-6446 GCA_043757085.1 Verrucomicrobiota bacterium | reverse complement strand
GCCTCTTCGATCTGAGCACGGGCGCATGGCTGGCCACCGTCAAAAGCAAGACCAAGGCGCACGATGCGCGGCTGGCTTGGAAGATGCTCAAGCATCTGCGCGTCGGTGATATTCTGCTGGCTGACCGCGCCTTCTGCTCCTATGCCTTCATCGTCGCCTGCCAGAGCAAGGGCGTGGATGTGGTCATGCGTCTGCATCAGGCGCGAGACGCGCAACTGGACAAAGGTCGGCGCATCGGTGCCAACGATTGGCAGGTGGAATGGAGCCGTCCTCTCAAGGGATCCAAAGGCCAGCATCCATCGGTCAACGCCGCCTTGCCCGCCACCCTCGCGCTGCGGCTTGTCCAAGTGCAGTCCCACGCGCCGGGCTACCGCACGCACGAGATCAAGATCGTCACCACGTTGCGCGAGAGTGCCGCGCATCCTGCCGGGAAGATTGCCGCATGGTATGCGCGCCGCTGGCAGGTGGAGTTGTATTTTGACGACATCAAAACGAGCCTGCGCATGGAGACACTGCGCTGCAAGACGCCACACATGATCGCGCGCGAACTGCTTATGCACATGATCGCCTACAACCTCGTGCGTCATCTCATCGTCAGTGCCGAACCCCTGCGCGCACTTGAAGCAAAAGGTGACCTGTCCTTCAAAGGCACGATGGATCGTCTCGACCAATGGCAATGGGCCATCTGGAGCGCGCCCAATGCCAAGCAAGCTCTGCGCAGGCGCGACGATCTGCTCCAAAGCATCGCCAACGACCCTGTGAAAAAACGACCGGGACGCAAAGAGCCGCGCGTGTGCAAAGCGCGGCAAAACAAGTTCACTTTTATGACCAAACCACGCAGCCTTTACAACGCAAATGACGATGCAACTCACGCAGCTTAAAGCCTTATTTCAGTGCCATTCACGCCTGACCCCTTTTTCCGATGCAGGCCACGTTCATTTTGGAGTTCGGCGACTTCGATGAGACAACCGCCTGGAATCCGATCACGGATGCCCCGGTGGCAAACAACGAGTGCTGAAGGAAGCGGCGGCGGGAGGAAGTGGGAGGCGTGTTCATGGTGCGATGGAGATCAGAACGCATCAGGCCGCGAGCGTTTTCCGCTTTTTTACCGGAAATGGCGGAACGACAGTTCCGGGATCTTACTTTCCCTTCTTCAACAGCGGCTTCAACTGCCTCATTTCCCATGCGATCTCCGCTGTCACCTGCTTTTCCGCCTCCGTCCGCTTCTCGGCGGGCGGCATGAGCTTGTCAGCTTCTTCAATGGCCGCCGCAGCTTCCGGCACGCGCTTGGCGAAGCGCAGGGCTTGCGCGAGGAGCGCGAGGAGACGCGGATCACGACGGCCTGTTTTCTCCACCGCATGTTGGGCAAGCTCCAAGGCTCTAGGCCAGTCTTGCAATGTTTTGTCCGAGATATTCAAAAGCAAGTCTGCATAAAAATAGAGCGCATTCGCGTAATCGAGTTTGAGGAAGGGATCGATCTGATCTTCTCTGCTCAAGGCCTCAGCGAGTTTGAGGCGCTCCTGGCCCAGATCAAGGGCGCGCCGGTTCTCTCCGAGCTTCCAGAGGACGTCTCCTATATTGTAAAGGCTGAAGCCGAGGTTGCGCTGCCAGTCGCGCCGTCTGGTCTGTTCGCAGAGCTTGCGGCGGATGGCGAGGCTGCGCTCGTAATAATCCAGCGCCTCCTTCAAGTTACCTTGATGACGAGAGAAGTTACCAAGCTTGTTGTAACTCGTCGCCAGATCGCTTTGCCGCTCAGGATCCTCGGTGGGTTCATCACTGACGATGGCTCGGCGAAGAGAGAGGCTTAGGTCGAATTCCGTGCGCGCCTCGGTATTGCGGTCCGAGTCGAGGAAAAGCGTGCCGAGCCGGTCGTGAATCGAAGCCTCGATAGAATTGAAATCGGTGCCATTGAGAGTTCGTTTGCGCCACTCGGTCACGGCTTTGAGTGCCTCATAGTAACGGGCCTCCGCGTCCTTGTCCTTGCCCCGGCCAAAGAGTCGCGCGGCGTCGCCCAGATTGTTGAGATCGGCGAAATAGAGTCCGCGCCAGATGGCATCTTCGGGGCGTGCGGTGCTCTGGGACCTGGCGATTTCCATTGCACCCTGGTAGGCGGTAATGCCGTTTGTGTAATCCGCGTCTGTCTTGTTTTTGGCAGTGTCGGGCGTGGGTCCGCCGAGCATAATGTCGCCGATGAGTATGAGGCAGTCGTGGAGTTGCTTGTTGACCGCTGCATCGGTGGGACTGCGCTGCAGCTCAGCCTCAACGAGGCGCTTTGCCTCCTGGACTTGTGTGAGTGCGGTCTCCTCATTGCCCAGCCGCAGGTAAAGCCGGCCGCAGACCCGATGCAGTCCGGCGAGACCGAGGACGAGGCGGGGGTCGTCAGCCGTCTCGCTTTTGACGCCACGCACCACATCCTCAGCGCGTTCGAGAATCAGCTTGCCGGATTTGTCACCGACGAGCGGCGTGAGCGCTTCCAGCAAGGCCTCGACCTTCGATTGCGTGTCGACGAGCCGGTCGAGCGCGGCCTTGGTCCTCTCCGCTTCGCGCAGCCGTTCCGCGATGGCCTTGCGTTCGCCTTCGGCAGAGACCATGGCCCGCTTCGCGGCATCTTCCATTTTCACGGCAACCACCTTGGCCTCTTCCGCTGCTTCTTTGGCCTTCTGGGCGGCTGCCTTCTCCCGCTCACCCGCTTCCTTGGCCTGCTTTGCTGCTGCTTCCATTTCTTCCGCCGCCTTCTTGGCCTGCCGGGCGGCAACTTTTTCCCTCTCGCTTGCTTCTTCGGCCTGCCGGCCTGCCTCCCTGGCCCGCTGGCTTGCCTCTTCAGCTCTCTTCCGCGCAACGATTTCCGCTTCAGCACTGCGGTGAATCATGAAGACCAGAACCCCCATTATCGCGAGCACAATCAGCGCCCCACCCACGACGCGCCGCACGCCGCGGTAGAACGCAGCGCGCTGCCGGCGGGCCTCCGCGTCAGGAAGATTGTCATGCACCCACTTGAGGTTGAAGACCTGCGAATAGATGCGGTTGCGTGGTTGGAGGTGGCCGTCCACAACCCGCACAATGCCTGAAAGCCGCAATTCAGTGACCACGGGATTGAGGTGATCGTCAGGCATCCGCTCGCCGCGACAGACTTTGGCGTAGGTGTCGAGCAGCGCGGCGCGTTCCAGATCGCTGCGCAGGAGGCGGTCGCGGACGAAATGCAGGTTGTCGTCACGCTCACGGGCCTCGGCGGAGAGAAAAATGCGGGCGCAGGCCGCGTCCACATCGTCGGGCCTGTGCGACGGCGATTTTGCCACCTCGGCGCAAAGTTTTTGTGTGAGAAACGGCTGGCCGCTCGTCCACCAGAGCACGCGGGCAAGGAGGGTGCGTGCGATATCGTGGTGTGGGCTCAAGCCACCTGCCAGAACTTCCGCATCAGCGTCGGTGAAATCACCGAGATGAATCGCATGGCCGATGTTGAACGGGGTCATGCGCTGGTCGCTGATCAGATCGCTCGGGGTGGCCACGCCGAGCAGACAGAAGGTGAGACGCTCGAGCTTCGAATCCTCGGGACGGCGGTTGTAACACTCGCGGATGCCGGCGAAAAACTCATCGGCGCTGAACTGCCGCAGGCTGCGGACGGCGTCGATCTCATCCACAAAGATGACGAGGGGTTTGTTATTGTGGGCCAGATACACCTCGCGCAACGCCCCCATAAAACGGTGCAGCGGCGCGCGGCGCATGTTCGCATCCCAATAAGCCTCCATTTCCTTCTCGAGATCCAGCTTCTCGCCGACATGGCAGAGCATGCTGAAATACCATTGCTCGACATCGAGGTTCTGCCCTATCGCCGTCAGGTCGATGATGACCACGGAAGCACCATCCTCACGCAACTGTGATGCGGTGCGCACCATGAGCGAGGATTTTCCCATCTGGCGGGTGGTGAGCACGTAGCAGAACTCATCTTTCCGCAGCGCCTCCAGCAGCTCGGCATCCGCCCCGCGCGAGACATAGCACCCGGCATCCGCTTGCAGCGCGCCACCGGCGATGAAGAAATCGGGCGGGTTCATGCAAGGTGCCTCCGCAAGTATTGGCCATAGAGATCGCAGCGGAACGCCGCATCAGCAGGCGTCTCGCCACTAAACAAACCGGCGGCGCGCAGACGATGAAAAGTTTTTGGGTCTCCATTTTTCTTCCCCCCAAGCGTCTCGCGGAGATACTCCAAGGCATCGTTATTCCCCGAAAGCAGCACCAGAAAACGCTTGAGATGGTCGGCGAACGGCCCCTGATCCTCCGCCGCATTGCGCTCCAACTCATCAAGGCTCATATGACGCGCCACCATTTCATGCAGTCCGCGGCGCGCCAGATAGGGCTGGCCACCGAGCAGTCTGACAAAGCGGTCAAATTCAGCAGTCGTGGCCAGAGGCTGGCCATGAAGCTGGTTCAGACGACGCATTTCCAACGGGCCGAAGTCGCGCAGCCGGACGCGCGTGCCGACATTGAACGGCGACTGGTTCAAATCAGTGATGAACAGGTGCGCCTCCGTTGCGTAGCAGATGATCATCGTGAACCGGTGCCACGGGCTGTCCGGATCGAGGGCCCGGGCATTGTGCCACGAGCGGAAGAGCCCGAAGACCTCGCTGCCGAACGGACAGGTGAAGAGCCGGTCCACCTCGTCAAGCGCCCAGATAAAAGGCTCGCGCTGATGCTTGAGAACCTCGCGCCTGAGATAGTTTTCAAAGTTCTGGTTGGGCCCGCTTTTCGGCCGCCACGTGTCCTCGGGGAACTTGTCGAGGTCGAGCTGGTTGGCGAGCGCGGTGCCAAGCGTGAGGTAGAACGACTCCAGTGAAGAAAGATCGCTCGCGTTCAATTTTTGGAAATCGGTGGAGGTCACCCTGGCTCCCATGGTCCGCGCCTGTTGCAGGCCGCGGGAGAGCAGCGAGGTCTTGCCCATCTGCCGCGCGCCTTCCACGAGCACGATGCTGTCGCGCCGGGCGATTGCTGCGTGGAATTCCGCGTCGGTGGGCCGCTCGACGTAGTATTGCGAATCGAGCGGCATCGCTCCGCCGGGCGGCTCCAGCGCACGTGAGATTCGTGCCGGACCGGTGCCCGCTTCAGTAAGGGCGGAGACCAATTCGGCGAAGACCGCCGCAGTGTCATCGGGGCCGCGCCACAAGGTGTATTGAATGGGATTGAGAATGGAGGCCAGACTGTCGGGAAGCGGGCCTTCCCAATTCACCCGCACCGGCAGCAACCGCGGCCGTCCGCACTGCTGCCGCGCCGCATCATCGGCGATCTCAAGTTCATAAGCGAGCATCTCGCTCATCACCCCGGCGGGCGAAAGCAGCGGGATGACGGCGTCGGCGCTGCGAAGTGCGCGCTCGATTTCCCGCGCCCAGTCGAGTCCGATGCGCAGGTGGCGGTCGATGAACACGTCGCATCCTTTCTCCCGGAGTGCTGCTTCCAGTGATTGCAAAAGAGTTTCGTCGGGCTCGGAATGCCGTTTGTAAATCAGCGCCACGCGCACTCCGGCGAGTGTAACCGCTGCCCGGGCAACCGATGACTTGAGCTTGGTCGGCAGGCCGGGATTGCCATCGGAGCCGTCGCAGAAATTGAAAAGATGCAGCCGAACGCCGTGTTTCACCTCCACCTCGCCAAGGTCGTGAAGGCCGGTCCGCAAGCCCCCGAACTCCAGCAGAAACGTGGCGTGAACCTGTGACATGAGAATGTGCCCGGCGTCCCCGCAGTCCATCACGCGCTGCGCCATATTGATCCCCGCCCCGGCAACAGTCTCAGTTCCGTTGATGTCGGGCACACGAAAGACCGGTCCGCTGTGTAAACCGATACGGATTCCAAAGGTCGCCACCTCGCGCAAAGCCCCGCTGATTTCACGTGCCGCGCGGATTGGCGCGCAGGCGTCGTTCTCGAGAAAGACCAGCGCCATGCCGTCGCCTGTCGGAATGCTGATCAGTGAGCCGTTGTTGCGCCCGCGAGTGAATTCCGCCGAATTACGGACCGCCGTCCGGAGCTGCTGGAGGAGGCGCGGTTGTTCGTCAGTGGTGACCCGGGAATAGCCGACGACATCGGCGAACAACACGTGGGCCATCTCCGGCCGTGGCTGTTGTTCGGAATTCGCGATAATCCGGTCATCACCCATGGCACACACGTCTTGCCGGTGACCATGTGGAAGGGAAACAACGGTGTCAAACGATTTACCGCCAGCGAACAACAGGCACGCATCTCTGATAGAGGTAGGAACGACGCATTGATTTGCGTCGCTCCCCCCCTCCGAACCGGACGGGCGGATTTCCCGCATCCGGCTCTCCAGTTAGCAGTGGGCTGCTTGACGCAGTGAAAGGGGTCAGTCCGGAATGGCGCTTAGTTAAGCCACTTTGCGATATCTTGAGCGGTGTTGGATTTCTATGTATTGAGCGCGAGGAGCGGTCAGTAGGGGAAAGGGTTTGGGG
>JAYVQB010000311.1:0-1684 GCA_043757085.1 Verrucomicrobiota bacterium | reverse complement strand
TGGATGCTGATTTTGCATACTGACTTCAATAATCTTTCCCTCCGGCCGGTCTTTCTCTCCGCTGGAGATATTGCCAGGATTTCTGATCGAATTTTTGATCATCGGCGTAACTGCGAAGCTGATTCCGGGCTTCTTGCGGGCTGAAGCCAGTCTTGTCATTGCGTTCATTGTCGCCGCCGTCCATGGGTTCGGGTTTTTTCTCCGGTTGCTTGCCGTTTTCATCTGCACGGATTTGGCCTTCTGGCAGTTTCTCTTCAGGCTTCTGCATGGCATCGTGCTGCTCCTGCTTGCCCTCATTTTTATTCTGATTCTGCTCGTTTTTCTCGTCATTCTTTGGTTGCGGATTCTCGTCATCAGAATCTTTCGGATCGCCTTGCCCCTTGTCGTTGCCTTGCTGTTTCTGTTTCTGCTCGTTCTTCTGCTGCTGTTCCTTTTTCTGCTCCTGCTTGCGCTTCAGATCATCAAGACGCTTTTGCACGAAGTCGCGGTTCTCTTTGATTTCATTGTATTCCTTGGAATCTTTTTCTGCGGAGAAAAGCTTCAAGGCGGAGTCGTAGTGTTCCCGCGCGTCCGTCCATGATTTGATGGTGGTCTCCGGCTTCTTTTCTAGGGAGAGATCGCCTTGATTGTATAATGTGCCCGCCAGTCCTTTATAAGCTCGCTTCTGCGTGTCGGCGTTATGAGATTGAAGCGCGTCACTGAAAGCACGGGCGGCACTTTCATAGTCCTTGAGTTGGTGAGCGGCTGCTCCGAGTCCGTAGGCCAGTTCCGCTGGATTGAGGGGCACTTCTTTCTCTTTGAGCAATTCATCATAGGCTTTCCGAGCCTCGTCATACTGCCCTTTTTCATAGGCATCTTGAGCTTTCCTGGCATCTTTGACGGATGCAGCTTGCGTGTGCCCAATAGAAAGCAGCAGAATCACCAGCGCAGCGGCAACTGGTGCCGACGCATGAACCGCTGTGTGCGGATCAACCGGTAGTGCGGGCGTTTTTATGATCTTGCGGGAGGAGGGGCGCATGAGCATGGACAAGATAATGCAAAACATCCCAACACCAAGCGGCCATTGATAACGCTCGACCGGCCGTGCTTCATGCCGTGAATCCGCCTTCTGCGTGTCGAGTTGGGAGAGCAGGATGTCCACCGCATCCCGTGTCAGCGCCTGCGTGGACAGCTCAATGTATTTTGACCCGGTGATGGCGGCCACCTTTTGGAGAAGTTCTGCTTCCAGCCGAGCCTTCACGACATTGCCTTTTTCATCGCGCAGATATTCGCCTTGATGACTCGGGTCAGGATCGGGAATAAGCGAGCCGTCTGCGGTGCCCATGCCCACGGGAAGGATGAGCAGATGTTTTTCCGCCGCGTTCTTGGCGGCGCGTTGCGTGCCCTCGTCGGTCTCCTGGCCATCGCTGAAAAGCACCATGCCGTGGTGCTGACCGGGCGATTTCTCCACCAGCTTCAATGCTAGTTCAATCGCGGCGGCGAGACTGCTGCCGCCCCGTGGAATGGTGGTGTGATCGAGCGCATTAATGGACTCGCGCACGGCGTCGTGATCGGTCGTCAGCGGTGCCTGCAAAAATGCGCGACCTGCAAAGGCAATGAGGCCGATTCGTTCGCCGGGAAGTTTTTCCACCAAATCCAGCGCCGCCAATTTTGCGCGTGTGAGCCGGTTGGGCGTCATGTCATC
>JAYVQB010000310.1:0-1686 GCA_043757085.1 Verrucomicrobiota bacterium | reverse complement strand
TGCTTTTGACCGCGAAGGGCGCGGAACGTTGATTCTTGCCCAAAAGACTAAGCAAAATCAAGTCTTTCCACATCTTTGACGAAAATATTTCACCGTTGGACTGCTTTCCATTCAACCCGCTATTATCGTTTGCATATCTTAAGCGAACCAGCCAGAGATCAATCTTATGACTTCTGCGCAAGCTACAATGGCCCAGGCGACGGCGCAGTTCCATGCGCTGCAACAGCGTCTGCGCGCCAATCTTGGCGAAGGCCGTCGGCTTATGAGTGTGACCATATCCGCGTTCATGGCAGGGTATGTCATCTCGACCTATCTGCTCGTCAGCCGAGGGCTGGAATATGTCCAGCGCCTGCCCATCCTCGGGCCGGTGCTGGTGGAACGGCTGCTCTTCCTACTGTTCTTTTTCTTCTTCGTCATGCTCATCATCTCGAACGCGACGATCACTGGCATGAGTCTTTTCCGGCGGAATGAAACCGGCTGGCTGCTTTCACTACCCCTGCCGCACGGAAGCATCGTTTTGTGGAAGACACTCGAAGGTCTTTTTCTCTCAAGCTGGGGATTGATCATGTTGAGCGCTCCCATCCTGGGTGCTTTTGGAAGAATCTTTGCAGCGGGGCCATCGTTTTATTTTTTCAGCATGGCCGCAGTGATCGCGCTTATAGCGATAGCTGCAAACATCAGCACCTGGTTGCTGCTGATACTGCTGCGATTTTATAAACCCTGGTGGTGGAAAGTCATCGCGGTGATCGTCATTACGTCAGTTGTCTGGCTGGCGGTTCAGATCGGTCGCGCCCAGGAAAAACGCCTCACCTCCGGCGATGTGGCAAAAAACGTGAACCAAATTCTGCAGCACACCAGTCTCTGTGTGCATCCGCTGCTGCCCAGCACTTGGGTCGCAGACACCGCCATCGCCTCTGGGAAAGAAAAACTGCCCGGGCGCGCCACATTCTTTTTACTGACTCTCATCAGCAACGCCCTGGTCGTCTGGCCTTTCACCGTCCGCCTGGCCAATCAATGGTTCTTTACGTCTTGGAACCGGACCTTGCGTCATGCCGAGACCAGAAAACTAAAAAATGGTGCCGGCACTCTAAACTCGTTCAGGTCGTCGATCCTCATCCGACTAGCCAAGTGGCTGGGCATCCCCCGGCATCTGAGAGCGCTGGCCGCCAAAGACGTGATCACCTTTGTCCGTGAACCCGCACAATGGGGACAATGCGCTTTAATTTTAGGTCTCCTGCTCATCTACACCTCCAATCTCCGCAACCTCGGTTACAACTATTCCGACCCGCTCTGGAGCACCATCATCAGCTATCTGAACCTCACCGTTTGCTGCTTGGCCATGGCCACACTGACCACTCGCTTCGTCTTCCCGCAGTTCAGCATCGAAGGTCGCCGCTTCTGGATTATCGGACTGACCTCCTTCCCGCTCACACAAGTCCTGCGGCAAAAATTCTGGCTCAATCTTCTGGCGGCCACTCCCTTGACCACCCTGCTGGTCGTAATTTCCTGCGTCAGCCTCAAACTGCCACTCCATCGCGCCATTTATTTCATCGCCGCCATGGCCACCATCAGTGCCGGTCTGAATGCCATCGCGTTGTCTCTGGGCGCATTGCTCCCCAACTTCCGCGAAAGCAATACCGCAAAAATTGTCTCCGGCTTCGGCGGCACGCTCTGCCTCATCATCAG
>JAYVQB010000309.1:0-24479 GCA_043757085.1 Verrucomicrobiota bacterium | reverse complement strand
CAGTCTCCAGTCCGCAGCGTGAGGTTCCCCCCGAAACGCTCGCCAATGGATCGGCTCGGCCATTTGGCATTGATCCTCCGCTGAAGTCAGCCGGGCCGCAGAGCCGCAAGAATCGACTGGGCGTGATCTCGTTTCTCATATTGTCCTGCCTAGCGGGTGCGGTGATCTGGATGGCGACAAAAAAGCAGGACGCCATCGTGGTGCCGCAAGAGCAGCCTGTTTCTTCTGAGAAAATTGGGCAAACGCCCGTGGTGCCGGAACCCGTGAAGCCTCCGAAAGTGGATCCCCCTACGCAGGAAGAGATGGTGCTGCGCGCTCGGGCCAATGATGTGCATATGGCGAATCTGGCGGATGAGATGGTGAAAGGATTGGATGCCGCCAAGACGACGGATGAGCGCCTCCAGTATGTTGATCAGCCGGAGAATCATCGCGCCGAGGTGGAGCGATTCTTTGCGAGCAACGGCGGCAAGTTGGACCTGGTGAGAATGGAACCCAGCGTGGGCAGCATCACAGTCCTTCCTACGGGTGATGAGGAAAAACTTTTCAAGCTGACCACTAAAAAGTGTCCCGATGGCGCGATCATCCGCATGATCATGAAGAACGACAAGGCCGTGCTGCACTGGCCTGCGTTTGAACAGTCGCATGATTATATCTTTGATCGTTTCCAGAAAGAAGCCGGAGGTGCCGATGCGCCATCGGCATGGTTCACCGTGGTGTGCCGCTTGACGCAGGCCTTTGATTTGAAAGGCCCGACCAAAGACAACTGGATTTGTCTGGAGGCGCAGGGTTCGCTGGCACCCGGTGGCACTGGTCAGGTCTATGTGGCCAAGGACACACCCGCGGGTCGCTTGCTGTTGGCCAAGATGGCCTGGGGCAAAGTTTATTTGACTGATTTGTTAGTCAAAAAAATGGAACTGGACGGTCAGAGAGTTCTCGTGGTGCTGGATTGCGCCGGAACGCAGCCAACGGGCAGGCCGGTGCGTTGATTTCCAGCGCAAGATGCACGATCTTGGCATTGTCGATGAAAAAGTTGGCATGGAATTTGCTTGCTATCATGTGCAGCATGTGTTTCTGAGTGCGGCTCACCCCGTTACTCATGGCCGGCACCGGACTTTTCCAACAACAATCGCTCAAGCAGGTCATTGGACCGCAGATGCAGCAGAGCTTGCAGATTTTGCAGGCTCCGGCGATGGAGTTGCGGCAGATCATCCAGCAGGAGATGACGGTGAATCCGGTGCTGGAGGTAGAGTCCCCCGATGTTTCGCTGGAGGACACCAAGGCCGAAGACCCGGATGATGACATTGCCGTGCTCTCGCAGCTGGATGAAGAATGGCGCGAATACTATGCGCAGACCCGCGCCCAGGCCGGGCCACGCACTTCAGATGACGACGAGCGTCGTCGTTTCCTGATGGATTCCATTACGGCGCAGACCACGTTGCAGGAGCATCTGCTGACCCAGCTCAATTTGCTGGATTTGCGCGATCCCAAATTGCGCGAGAGCTGCGAGTTCATCATCGGCAACATCAATGACGACGGATTTCTGCACACGAAGCTGGAGGAGTTAAGCGAGAGGCACGGCCTGCCCATTGAGGAATTGCAGAAGGCCAAGGCCATTGTGCAAGGCTTCGAGCCGGCGGGGGTTGGGGCGGAGAATCTCGGCGAGTGCCTGATGCTCCAGCTTGAAAGTCGCGGGCGCAAAAACAGTCTGGCTTACCGCATTGTCGAGCATCACCTCGATGATCTCGCGCATAAAAGATACACTGTGCTGGCGCGCAAGCTGGCCGCGCCGCCGGAACAGATCAGCCGGGCCGTGGAACAGATCGCCGCACTCGACCCGCGCCCCACGCAGGGGTATGCACCGATGAACAATCACTACGTCACGCCCGACATCTTCGTGGAGCGGGGCAGTGGAGGATATGTTGCCGTGATGAATCAGAGCGACCTGCCTCAACTTCGCATCAGCAATGCTTACAAAGACCTTCTGAGCCAACCTGGCACGGCGGCGGACGCACGGAGCTACATTCGTGACAAGATTCGCGGCGCGAAATTTCTCATCCGCAGCGTGGCTCAGCGGCAGCAGACCATCCAGAAGATCGCGGCAGAAATCATCAAGCATCACCGGGAATTCTTCGACAAAGGCCCGAGCCATCTCAAGCCGCTGAACATGGCCACGGTGGCCGATATTGTCGGCGTGCACGAAACCACCGTCAGTCGGGCCATTGCGGGCAAATACATGCAGACTCCGCACGGCGTTTTTGATTTGAAATACTTCTTCACCAGCGGAGTGCGCAACGATGCCGGCGAGGACGTGAGCAACACCGCCGTAAAAAACTCCATGGCGGAAATCCTCAAAACCGAGCCTCCGCAAAAACCCTTTTCCGACGAACAACTCGTAAAATTCCTCAAGGAGCGCGGCATCAAGGTCGCGCGCCGCACCGTGGCGAAATATCGCGAGGCGATGGGCGTGCTGCCTTCGCACCTCAGGAAATCAGCATAACCATTTCTCTTTTGCGCACTTTGCGCTCTCTTGCTGACAATGCCTACTGAAGAACAAATCCGCGCCGCGCTTGCCACTGTAAAATATCCTGGCTTTTCCCGAGACATTGTTTCGTTCGGTCTGATCAAGGCCATCCACATCGAAGGCAAGGAAGTTACGGTGGACATCTCACTGGCCACCCGGGATCCCGGCATTCCCAGGCGCGTTCATGAACAGGTTTATGCGGCCTTGCAAGCCTTGCCCGGTATTGGCGGCATCAAGTTGAATTTCGACATCAAAGATCCGCCGAACGCGGCAACTCAAGGCCCCGCTACGGTCACGTCCAGCATTCCCGGTGTGAAGCATGTCATCGCTGTCGCATCAGGAAAAGGCGGCGTGGGCAAGTCCACGGTGTCGGCGAACTTGGCCATCGCGCTGGCGAAATCCGGTGCGCGCGTCGGGTTGTGTGATTGTGATTTATACGGCCCCAGCATCGCGCACATGTTCGGCATCGATGAGCGTCCGAATGCGACCGAGGACAACCAGATTATTCCGGTGCGCAAGCATGGCCTCCAACTGATGAGCATGGGCTTGCTGCTGGACGACGACTCACCGGTCATCGTCCGCGGCCCCATGGCCACGCGCTACACGCAGCAGTTTCTCCGTCAGTGCGCGTGGGATGATCTCGACTATCTCGTGCTCGATCTTCCGCCCGGCACCGGCGACATTCAGCTAACCATTGTGCAGACTGTCGCACTCGCGGGCGCGGTCATCGTGACTACGCCGCAGGAGGTGGCCTTGATTGATGCGCGCAGGGCAGTCGCCATGTTTGGCAAGGTCAATGTTCCGATTATCGGCATCATCGAAAACATGAGCCACTTCGTCTGTCCGAACGACGGGAACATTTATCATATCTTTGGCAAGGGCGGTGGCGAACGAGAGGCCAAGCGGCTCGGTGTGCCCTTGCTGGGTCACATTCCGCTGGAGATCCAAGTGCGCGAGAGTGGAGACGAGGGTAAGCCGATTGCGCTGGAAGATGCGACCAAGCATCCGGCGAGCAAGGTGTTTCAGGATATTGCGCTTCAGATTCGTGAGATCATCGAAAGATAGAAGACTTGAAGACAGCAGGCAGCAGGCAGCAGGCAGCAGGCAGAACAGGGATTCGGAAGTGTGGGGTCGCAACAGCATGGTGCTGCCGACTCGCGTATCCGACGTGTGACGCCAAAGTGCATTACGCACGCAGCCGATTCCTTCTTTTCATGATCAGGAACAAGCCCACGACCATGACATAAAAGGCGCTTGATGGCTCTGGCACTGGAGTGAAATAGTTGTTGGAGACAAACTGCCCGACGACGGCACCGAGCGCAGCGCCATCTTCATTGGAGGTTTTGAAGTTGATGCCGGCATACACTCCGCTCAGCAAAGACTCTGAAGACAAACCGCTGAAGCTCGTGTAATTGCGCGTCAAGTCAGTCACGCCGTCGCCATTGGTATCGCTGGTGACGGAGAAGATATGATTGTCTCCCAGAAGACTGGCCAGAGTGGCCGCCGCCGCGCCACTCATAGCGTTGGTATGACTGACATATTCCGGTGAGGCCGGGGTCGTGATGAGTGGAAGCCAGGTAGCATTTCCGGTGATCAGCAGATTGTCTCCTGCTCCGCCATCATGAGTGGCTTCGTCGCGAATGGCCGAGACGGGCCGCCAGGAAGCGTAAGTGTATTTCGCATCCGCCGAGGCGATGGCTGCATCCGCGAGAGAGACACCGAGCGCGGCGAAAACTTTCGCGCTCTGATTCAAGTTCAGGCCACCAAAAAGATTCTGCGCCGCTTTGTTCCAGGTCGTCACCGAATCTTGCGCGCCGTTCCAGAAGTTGGCGATGTTTGTCTGGTCGCTGGTGCGCGTGGCACTGGTGAGCGAACCGAGTGACTTCACCTGATTAAAATCCGCCGCATAAGTTGCCGAATCCAGTGTGGCCGGGCCATTGGGACGGAACTGCGCACCGGTGTTCAGGGCAAAGGGCGCGACATTGCCCCATCCGGGCAGCAGAGGCTGGGTTTGAAACGCTGGAGGAGTCGGACGCCATTTCCCCTGCGCGTTCGATCCTGCGAATGGCGGATTGGCTACGGAAGCCCCGTCAGAACTGCGATAGGCCACGACCGTGTTCGCGACAAAGTTGCCCCAGGTGACTCCATTGTTGACCGGAGTCGTCGTGCCGCCCAGGGCTGCGATTTGATTGGCATAAAGCGTATTGAAAGCAGCGTTGTTCCCGAATAGCGCTGTCATCACATTCAGACCCGCTGCTGCGGCTGCTGCCCCGGCGGATGAGCCTGCCAACGCCGACCCGTTCACATAAAAAGCCGCATCCTGTCGATTTACGCCGTTGACGGCGTCCATGATGGAGACTTGTAAAATGGCCAGATCGCGTGAGGCATTGAACGGGTCAATCGCGCTGGTGCGAATGATGTCCAGCGCGGCAGAATTCCAATCCGTCACAATATCGGCACGCACAGCCAGCGGGGTCAAAAGTCCCCCCGAGAGCAAAATCACAAGTCGTAGCTGACGCAGCCCTACAGTCATTGATTGCCATAATAACACTAAATACCATAATATAAAACAGTAATATTAAGTTTTATTGATTAAGATAACTAAATTATCATAAGACTGATCAAGACGCTCTCGAATTTTTCTGCCATGCTGTCGGCAGTAAAGCAGGTTTGGACTTGTGACTTTCCGGCCTGACCAAATTTCTGGCGCAGATCAGCATCGAGAAGCAGTTTTTCCAGCTTGTCAGCTAGCGAGGTAGCGTTATCTGGATCGCATAAAAGCCCGCCTTGCGTCAGGGCGAGAATTTCCGGGAAAGCCCCATGACGTGGCTGAATGACAGGCACCCCGCAGGCTTGGGCTTCGATCACATACAACCCGAAGGCTTCGCCATAAGTAGCGGGCACGGAGAACACGCTGAGTTCATGGAGGAAACGCACCTTCTCGTCAAAAGTCAGATTTGGCGCCCATGTCACGCGATCTTCCAGTCCCGCATCGAGGAGTTTTGTTTTCAATCCGCTGATGTAGGACTCGTCGGCAGGCGTCGCCGCGCCGCCTATGCGCAAGCGCACCCGCGGCACTCGGTTCCGTATTGTCAGCAAGATGAATGCGTCCACTAGCGTCGTCAGTCCTTTGTCGTGAATCATGCGGGCGAGATAACCGATGACCGGTTCATCGGGTTCACGGCGCTGGCGTTGATACAATGAAAAATCCAGTCCGTTATAGATGACGCACATTTTGATCGGATCCAAGTTCAGCCTACGCGCCATCGTGTCCGCATAAAACTGACTGGGCGCAATAAAGCGCGAAACGGACCGGGCGTTTTCCTGCATCAAATTCCAGGCCCGCGAGCGAAATGGTTCGATCAGCGAATCCAAAAACGAATCCTCACCTTGCAACGAAACCACCACAGGCAATCCTAGTCGCGCGAGCGTAGGTGCGAGGCCGATGAGCAGGGAGTTTGAGAGCGACACCACATCCGGTTTGTTTTCGTTAACGATCCACTGCACCAACTTATCCCACTCCACCCATTGCTGGCCCTTCTCGCCGAGCAGGCTACCCACCGTCATTTCGCCGAGATCGCGCGCACTGGTCATGCCCATCTTGCCCGCCGCCCAGCGCAAAAGTTTGGGGCTGTCCAACAGCCGGTGCAGGAAACGCGGCAGGAAACGGAACCAAGGAAATTTTTGCTGGAGATACAAACCTACCCCGCCCACATGCACAGATTGCTCCGGGCTGGCAGCGTCTTCATCCGTCACCAGTGGCAGATAAAGCGGTGCCATCACGGCATCGTGACCCCTCGCGCGCAGGGCCTTGATCAGCGCATGATCCCGCAGGCAGCTTCCGCAATGAAACGTGCCGGTGCCGGGTGTGAGGTGGAAGATTTTCATCGCAGCCACATGAGCGGGTCACTTTTTTCTGCGAGAAAGAAAATACTCCAGCGCATCCACTAGCGCTTCCCAGCTGGCGTCGATGATGTTCAGGCTGACGCCGACAGTGCCCCATTCGTTCTTGCCGTCGGTGCTCTCGATGAGCACGCGCGTCTTCGCGGCGGTGCCGGTCTTGCTGTCGAGGATGCGGACCTTGTAATCGCAGAGCGAAACTAACGCGATCTCTGGATATGCCGTGGTCAAAGCTTTTCTCAAGGCCTTGTCGAGCGCGTTCACCGGACCGTCACCTTCGTCAACAGTGTAGATCGCCTCGCCGTTCAACTCGATTTTTACAGTAGCTTCGGTGTTTTCAAAGCCGCGTTCGCCATGCGTGCGGTGTGTGGTGTGATATTCGATGAGCTTGAAGCTCGGTTTGTAAAGTCCTGCCTGTTTGCGAAGCAATAGCTCGAACGAAGCGTCCGCCGCCTCGTATTCGTAACCATCATTTTCTCGCTGCTTCACGAGTTCGAGAATGCGTCGCGCTTCGTCACCACGCTTGAGATCAAAGCCGAGTTCATTCGCTTTTTTCAAGATGTTGTCCTGTCCGCTGAGGTCGCTGACGAGAACGATCTGGCGATTGCCCACGCTGGCAGGCTCGACGTGTTCATAGCTCCGAGCCAGTTTCTGCACGGCGTTCACATGCGTGCCGCCTTTGTGCGAGAACGACGAACTTCCCACAAATGGAGCGCGCGCGAAGTGCGGAAGATTGGCCAGATCATCGACGAACTTCGACAGACCTGTGAGTTTGCTGAGATCAGGCACAACGTGAAGGCCCATCTTCATTTGCAGATTCGGGATCACGGTCGTGAGGTTGCAGTTGCCGGTGCGTTCGCCGTAGCCGTTCATGGTGCCCTGCACTTGCGTTGCGCCCGCACGGATCGCCGCGAGGGCATTGGCGACACCGCAGCCGGCGTCGTCGTGCGAGTGGATGCCGAGCTTCGCATCGGGAAATTTTGCGCGCACCTTGCAGACGATCTCCGTGATCTCATGCGGCAGGCCGCCGCCGTTCGTCTCACAGAGCACGAGCATGTCCGCTCCGCCTTCGAGCGCGGCTTGCAAAGTGGAGAGCGCGTAGTCCGGCTCGTCCTTGAAGCCGTCAAAGAAATGTTCCGCATCATAGAGCACCTCGCGGCCCGCATCTTTGCAGAATCGGACGGTGTCGCGGATCATTGCGCGATTTTCTTCTGGCGTCGTGTTCAGCACTTCGGTGACGTGGAGCAGCCATGACTTGCCGTAGAATGTCACAACCGGCGTTTCTGCTGCGAGGAGCATTTGCACCTGCTGATCGTCTGCGGCCTTGATGTCCTTGCGGCGCGTGCTGCCGAAAGCGGCGATCTTTGCGGTCTTGAATTTCTCCTTTTTCGCTAGCTCAAAAAACTCCACGTCTTTTGGGTTCGAGCCGGGCCAGCCGCCCTCGATGTAGTGGATGCCGAAGGCGTCGAGTTCGTGCGCGATGCGGATTTTGTCGCGCGAGGAAAAATTCACGCCGGTGCCCTGCGTGCCGTCGCGCAGAGTGGTATCATAGAGGGAAACAGTCATGGAATGGGAAAGGGATAAGGGGAATTTGAAAAGAGAAAAGCAGAAAATGCCGCCATGCGGACATGGTGAACCTCGAAAGAGGTGGCACGGAGAACGGCTGCGGGCTTCCTGAACAAACTCACGCCTTCAAGCGCGGAGGAAGCCCTGAATAATTCGGACGGCGACGATGGTGCGCGCGGGAGGCATTTGTAGTGTAGTTTAAGAGTGAATCTAGTCAGCGGCAACCATTTTTTGGCAGTGCTAATGTTTTGATTCGTTCCTGTAAAGATTGGTGGATTGGATGGCTCTTGCGATTCTACCCGCATCGCGCATTATGGAGGCAATGCTCACAGAAACACATAATCTGGTAGTTGCTGGTGAATCCGGCGACTCATTGAGCAGTTCCACGGATTCGCGGCGCGGCAGGAGTGTTCCGCCACCAGTGAGCCGGTTGACTGAAAAGAAGAAGCTAATTCCATTCGGCTGGTATGGCGGCAAGTTCTCACACTTGGATTGGCTGCTACCCCTGCTGCCAGACTGTCATCATTACTGTGAGCCATTCGCCGGTTCTGGGGCGGTATTGTTAAATCGTCATCCTTCGCCAGTGGAAACTTACAATGATTTGGATGGCGAGGTGGTAAACTTCTTTCGTGTGCTTAGGGAAAATAAGGAACGCTTGGTGGAAGCAATTGGCTTAACGCCTTTCTCGCGCGAAGAATTTGCGATGGCATGTGAGGCAGATCCCGATGTTCCGACACTGGAGAGGGCGCGCCGTTTTTACGTTCGTGCTCGCCAAGTGCGATCTGGTCTTGCGCAGACTGCATCCATCGGACGGTGGGCGAACTGCAAGAATACGAGCCGGGCGGGCATGAGTGGCGTCATCAGCCGTTGGCTGGGAGCGGTGGAAGACTTGCCTGAGGTTGCTGAGAGATTGATCCGAGTGCAAATCGAGAATCGCCCTGCAGTAGATGTGATCCGGCTTTATGACTCTCCCGAAACTCTTTTCTATTGTGATCCACCTTATCTCCACTCCACACGGGGCGACTCAAAAGCATATCAATTTGAGATGACTGATGCGCAACATGAACAACTTGCCGAAGTATTGAACTGCACCCACGGGAAAGTGGCTTTCTCAAATTATCAGGCAAGTTTGTTAGATCGGCTTTTTCCTGCACCTAAATGGCACAAAACGGTTTCTCCTGAGCGGACGACCCACACCACCAAAGACAAGCGGGTCGAAGTGCTTTGGACCAACTACGACCCACGCACCATCAAACGGAACGGCAAACATGCGCATCGAGAACTCTTCTAAATTGCTGGAAAAGTCACTCCAGCGTGCTCAGGCTGGTCTTGCTCAATCTTTTATCCGAGATGCCGCAACCGCTGCACGAGTGGAATCTGTAGTGAATTGCACCAGTAATCGGGCTGGCGCACGCCTGCTCATGGCCTGCATGTTGGCGAAACTGGACGATCCGTCTGTTGATCCGAGGAAACCTTATACAAAAATTAATGGCAAAGACTGTTTTTCCGGACGCACCTATGATGAACAAATTATTGGTGAGTTCATCAACAAGCACTGCCTTCCGTGCAATTCAACTACAGCGTTCCTAACTCCCACGCTGCGTAACATGGATCAGACATTAACGACAAAAGTGATTCTGGTTGGCAGGCCAGCGGCTATGTATCAAAACGCGCTGCTACTTTTGGATGATGTTCATAAACGTAGAATTTCTCCAGAAGTCCTTTTGGACGAAGCAATCCGTGTTCTGCTCATTGAGCGTGATTCACGCAAAGCACGGCTGAAGACACTCCTCACGGGAATTTCCAAAAATGTTGATGCGCTACCTCTGTCCTCAGAAGATACTTTGACAATTATTGAGCAACATCTGCGCTGCAAAGGGTCGAGCCGCCTCCCTGTTTTGATTGTTGCCGCTGCTTATGAAGCCGCTAAAGCACGACTCGGTGAGCGCGTGCTGGATCTTACTGCCCACAATGCCGCAGACGAACAAACAGGTGCCGTTGGCGATGTGCAAATCGCATTGGAGGACGATGACAAGGTCGTGACGTGTTATGAAATGAAGGATAAGGCGATCTTGTGTGGAGACATTGACAGGGCACTCCAGAAAATAGCGACTCAAGGGTGTGATGTTGAAAACTACATCTTCATTACCACTGAGCCAGTGAGCGATGTGGTCCGTGATTATGCCCGTTCCAAATATGATGAAACGGGTGGCGTTGAACTGGCTATTCTTGATTGCATCGGTTTTCTTCGGCACTTCCTCCACCTTTTTCACCGGCTGCGGAAAGATTTCCTCATCCAGTATCAGCAACGAGTCTTGAGTGAACCTAGCAGTGCCGTGAGCCAAGGGTTGAAGGAAGCTTTCCTTGCTCTCCGTCAAGCTGCTGAAAGTGCCGAATGAAATTGAAGTTAAGTGAAGGCCTAGTTTTATTGCGGGCGGCGTAAAATGTGCCACCATTTGCCCATGTTGATCGAAGACATTATCGAATTGTCCGAAGGCAATCCGTTTGTTCCTTTTGAGGTGCATTTGGCAGATGGCAGCTCCGTGATGGTGCAGCATCCCAAGTGGATGATGTTCTCGTCTGATTTTCGCACGCTGGTGGTGGTCGGAGCGCATCGTGGCCAGAAACGCATTTCCGTGCCACTTATTACGAAGATCACGGAGCATCCTGAGGAAAGCCCCGCTGACGTGTCAGCCGCACTGAGAGGCTGAGGAGCAAAGTGCGTGTGCCACCATCGGATTCCATATTATTGATTGCCTCCCGCCGGGTTCATGTCAGCATCGTATATAATTTATGCGTTGCCCCAAATGCGGCAGTATCGAGGACAAGGTGATTGATTCCCGCGAGGCGAAGGATGGTGCGTCCATCCGTCGCCGTAGGGAATGCAATGCCTGCGGGCAGCGGTTCACCACCTACGAGGAAGTGGAGCACGAGGAGGTGCTGGTGGTGAAGCGCAATGAATCGCGCCAGCCGTGGAATCGCCCGAAACTGATCGAGAGCATGAAAAAAGCCTGCGGCAAACGGCCCATCGGCATCGAAACTCTGGAACAGGCGGCGGACAGCATTCTCACCGAAGTGGTCACGGCGGGTTATCGCGAAGTGCCAGCCCAGCTCATCGGGGGAAAGGTGATGCAGCATCTGGAGGCCATCGATCACATTGCTTATGTGCGCTACGCCTCGATCTACCGCGAGTTCGAGGAACTCGGCGAATTCATTGACGAGATCAAATCCCTCGGCACGCGTGTGCCGCGCGACATCAAGCAGCCGGACCTTTTCAAGAAACCCTGATGCCAATGACTCTCTTTGAAAAAATCATCGCCCGAGAAATTCCCGCGCAGATCATTTACGAGGACGCGGATTGCTTTGCCATCAACGACATCAATCCGCAGGCCCCGGTGCATGTTCTGATCATTCCGCGCCAAGTGATTCCGCGGGTGGGTGATGCGACTTTTGCAGATCAGAGTGTGCTGGGCGCGTTGCTGATCGCCGCCGGAAAAATAGCGCAACAGCTTGGCGTGAGCGACCCCGCACAAGGATTTCGCCTAGTCATAAACCACGGTCGCGATGCGGGGGAGACGGTGCCGCACATGCATTTGCATTTGCTCGCGGGCCGAGAACTCGGGTGGCCGCCGGGTTGATGCTACGATGATGTCGAAGAGTATCAGGATAGAAATTGCGTGGGCTTTGGTGCTCGCGCTTGTTTGTGTCTCGGCGATTTACGGCACTTTCCATGCGATCAAGTATGAATGGAATTGGGCCGCCATTTGGGAATATCGCGTCCTGATCATGCGCGGATGGGTGGTGACTGTGCTCCTTTCAATCGGCGCGCTGGCATTGAGCGTGATCGTGGGTCTTCTCTTGATGACGGGACAACGTAGCCATGTGGTGCCCATTCGCTTGTTCTCCCGTGGATTCGTGGAGATCATTCGTGGCACGCCGCTGTTGGTGCAATTGCTGATCGGATACTATGGCGTGGCCAATGCCCTAAACATTAATTCCTCAATGCTCGTCGGGATCGTGATTCTCGCACTGTTTGAAGGGGCGTATCTGGCGGAGATTTTTCGCGCTGCTTGGGAATCCATCGGTGCTTCTCAATTGGAAGCGGCGAAGGCCGTTGGATTCAATCGCGTGCAGACCTGGCGTTATGTCATTTTTCCTCAGGCTGTGCGGCGCGCATTGCCGGGGACTGCGGGGCAGATGGTTTCATTGGTGAAGGATTCGTCACTGCTCTCAGTAATCAGCATTGAAGAAGTGACGCAGAGGATGCGCACGGCCTATTCCAACACGTATGCCGCTCTCGAAGGCTTCATCCCGCTGGCGCTGCTGTATCTCGCGATCACGCTGCCGCTTTCGTGGTGGGCGCGGAAACTGGAGGCGAAGTTTAAGTATGAAACGTGAACCCATGAAGAATGGAGAATTGAGAGTTAGGAGATAGAATGAAGATCGAAGCTAAGATGTTGTCCAAACGCTACGGTGCTCATATCGCACTGGATGGCGCGGGCTTCGCCACGCCGGATGACGCGGGTTGCGTGGTGCTGCTGGGGCCATCGGGCAGCGGCAAATCAACTTTATTGCGCGTTCTGGGATCATTGCTGGTGCCGGATGCGGGCGAGGTGCGAATGGATGGCAATCCGCTGGCGTGGAGCGAGGCGGATACGCTGCGGCAGCGCCGCGAGAACGGTTTTGTATTTCAGGGCTTCAACTTGTTTCCGCATTTTACCGCGCTGGAGAATGTCGCGCTGCCGTTGCGCACGGTGCATGGTCGCGATGAGGTCGAGGCAAGTCGAGCGGCGCTCGATACGCTGGAGCGATTCGGCATGGGGCCGCATACCGGGAAGCGTCCTGCGGAACTTTCCGGCGGGCAACAACAACGCGTCGCGTTGGCTCGGGCCATCGCGCCGCAGCCGAAGCTGCTGCTGCTGGATGAGCCGACCTCCGCGCTGGATCCAATGATGACGCAGGATGTGTTGGATTTGATTCGCGAGTTGGCCGAGGCCGGCCAGCGCATCGTGCTTTCCACGCATGAGATTGCCTTCGCGCGCAAGGTCGCGGATTGGGTCGTGTTTCTCGACCACGGCAAGGTCATCGAGTCATCTGCCGCGAAAGAATTTTTCCAAAGTCCGCGCAGTGAATTGGCGCAGCAGTTTGTGGAGGCATTGACGCGGTATCGTTGAAAGACGGATGTAGAATCACGCCGCGAGCACTTCGACTTTGATTTCAGTGCAGCGTTCCAATCTGCGGTCATTGGTAAGGAATGCATCACAGCCGGATTCGATGGCAGCAGCCAAGTGAATGGCGTCGGGTGTTTTCAGCCAAGAATATTTGGCTCGGAGGTCTGCCGCTTTTTCAAGAGACTCACGAGAAATAGGAATAAGTTCGTTCACGCCAAACGAGTGAGGGCTGGCAGCCCACAACACTCTGGAATTACTCCACCTTCATCACGCCATTCATGATGATGGAATGGCCGGGGAAAGTGCAGAGGTAGGGATAGTCACCTTTCTCGGTGGGTGCGGTGAATTCGAGGGTCTGGCTTTCCTTGGGATTGAGCAGTTTGGTGTGCCAGAGGATGTCCGGGGATTCGGGGATGTAGCCTTTGGCAAGCGCATCGGGCTGGGTCATCATGGTGGTGGCCAGTGCGATGATGGCGTCCTTGGTGCCAATTTTGCCGATGACGAGATTGTGCTGAAGAGGCACAATGCTATCGTTGCTGAAGGTGAGTTTGACGGGTTGTCCGGCTTTAACGGAGATGCTTTTGGTGTCGTAGGACATGGGATTGACCGCATCGGGCTTGATGATGATGACGCTACTACCAGCAACAGGAGATGAACTTGGCGCAGCGGGTGCGGCCGCAGCGGTAGCCGGTGCCGCAGATGCGGAGGGCGGTGCGGGCGTGGCGGCTTTGGGGCGGCTGTTGTTGATGCCGCTGTTGATGAAGGCAACTCCGGCGACGAGGGCAAAGAGGCCGAAGGCGATTCCGCAGAGTTGCGCGATGAACGGCCAGAAGCCGCCGGTGGTTTCGTGATTGTCGAGATGCTGTGAATCCATGATGTAGAGTTGAGTGAAGCACAGCGTGTGCGCGGGTCAAATGCGGATGTGTTGCGGATGTTGCGCGCAGTTCAGATCAGTTTTTGCAATGGCTCGCTGGGCTGGATGCTGCCCGTGACGGTGGCATCGAGTGCCGTGGCCTCGGCCAGCCAGCGGCGCGCGAGGTCTTTGCGATGCAGATGCTTCAGCAGCCAGCGGGCGTTTTCCAGACAGGCGTTGGCCAGCAGCACACGCGAATCCTGATGACGGGTGATGCTTTCCATCAGCAAGGTGAGCGCTTCATCGGTGTCCAGATTGGCCGCGAGCAAACGGATGCGCAGCGCGGAAGTCGCGGCATCATCGGACGTGATCGCTTCCTCGTTAAGTTCATGGAGTCCCTGCGCGGGCATGCCCAGTTCGAGATAGCCTTCGATCACGCTGTTCGCGGTTTGTGCCTCGTCTGTCGGTTCCGGTTTTTCCGGCAGCACGACTGATTGAAGCCGCTGCGTGATGGAGGGCGGGAGATTCTTCGCGTTAGGCTCCTGAGACATGAGATATACCCAGCCGTCGCCTTCCTTGTTGAGCCGCCATTGGTTGATGAGAAGGAGTGCCACCAGCATCAGCAGCGCACATGTGGCTTCAAAGATAAATGGCGTCGAGAAAATGGAGAAGACGAACACAAAGGCATCGTGTGCCACCTCCCTTGCCGTGTCGTTCAGGATCACCAGCACGACGAAACCCGCCACCAACAGCAGAGGGAGGGCGAGGGCGCTGATGATTCTCTTGGCGCGGGACATGCCGCATCATAATGCAAGCGAAGTGTCTCGCAGGAAAATTTACGGTTTGGATTTCGCGGGCACATCCTCGACTGGCAGCGCTTTGGGTGGCGCGGCATGGGCTGCACGAGACTGGTTCGCATCGGTCACAGGTTTTCCGGTGAGAATGATCTCCGGACTGCTGGAAGGTCTGGCTGTCTCGTGCGTGCCGATTGGCGACCCGCTCTGATTGTTCGCTGGAGTTTGCGCTGTGAAGACTCCCTCTGTGGACGGGCCTGCTGGTGTTTTGCTCCGTGCAGAACTGGCTGTGCTGTTTTTGCGATCGCCGAGCCAAGCCTGACCCAGCAGCACGCCCATGCCGATGAGCAGCACCAGACTGGCAATGGCCAGCACGGCGGCGGGGGAGCGCTTCTTGGTCATTGATTTGGCGGGCGGTGCTGAGAAATCGCCCCAGTTGCTGACCCATGAGCCGTAATTCTCAACAAGATAACGGTAATCCCGCTTTCCGCCCAGAGGCGGTGGCTGCATTTGTTCCAGCACGAAGTCGGCGTTCACGTCGAGCAGACCGGAGTAAGTCTGCACAAAACTTCTGGCGTAGGTCATGCCGCCGAGCGCATTAAAATTGTCATCCTCCATGTCCTTGAGGCGTGGCGCGGGAATTCGCGTCTGATGTGCAACGTCAGCGAGGCTGAGGCCCTTTTTTTCGCGGGCTTGTCTGAGGCGTTGACCGAGGGTGGGAGACATGAATGAGAGAGGTGACTCAACTCAGTGTTAGCATAATGACTCGTCAGTCCAACGCTACTAAAATTTCTCGTGGCTTTGCCCCCTCGCCGGGACCAATGATGCCGCGCGTCTCCAGAATATCCATCATGCGCGCCGCGCGGGTGTAGCCGAGGCGCAGCCTCCGTTGAATTAGGCTGGTGGAGGCCTTGTTTTCCGTGCGGATCACATCCAAAACTTTTTCCAGAATGGCTTCGTCCTCGGGCGTGATATCCCCGCTGTCACCGCCTTCGTCATCGCCGAAACACTCGGACAGAGTGGCCTCAAATTGCGGCTGGCCGAACTCGCAGCAATGTTCCACCAGACCCTGAATCTCGTCGTCCGTCACCATTGTGCCCTGCACGCGAATGAGTTGGCTGGTGCCAGGCGGCAAGTAAAGCATGTCCCCTTTGCCCACGAGTTTGTCCGCACCTTTGCGATCGAGAATGACGCGGCTGTCCAGTGCGGAAGAAACTTGGAAGGCGATGCGGCAAGGGATGTTGGCCTTGATGATGCCTGTGACCACGTCGGCGCGTGGCGTCTGGGTGGCCAGGATGAGATGAATGCCCGCCGCGCGGGCTTTCTGCGCGATGCGCGCGATGGCTACTTCAATGTCCGCCGGCGCGGTCTGCATGAGGTCGGCAAGTTCATCCACGATGACCACGATGTAAGGAATTGAATCAGGAATCTCCAATTTAAGCTGTTTGGGCGGCGGCGGGTCGGAGTGCCCCGTCCAAACTGATCCGCTCATCGGAGCATAGCCGTCCTCAGCGTCGAGCGCATCCAGCGCGTCGTCGTTTTCCATGCTGTCGGGATGCGGCAAGCGGTCGCTGTTCCTGCCGGACTTGGCCTTGAACGAAGGCGCGCTGACTGCCATCGCGGGCTGAGGTGCGGCAACAACGGCGGCCTTGTTCCCGGCTCCCAGCCGCGTGGTGCTGCGGACGGTGGATTTGCGCGTGCTACGGCTGTTAAAGCCATCGAAATTTCGGCAGCCTTCCTCGGCAAAAATTTGGTAGCGCTTTTCCATCTCATTCACCACCCAGCGCAGGGCAAGGAGCGACTGCTTGGGATCGGTGACAACGGGCAGCGCGAGATGCGGTAGGTCTTTGTAGCCCTGCATTTCCACGACCTTGGGGTCGATCATGATGAAACGCATTTCATCCGGGGCGAAACGGCAGAGCAGGCTCGTGACTATGCTGTTGATGCAGACGGATTTTCCGCTGCCCGTGGCTCCGGCGACGAGGAGGTGCGGCATGGAAGCAAGGTCGGCGATGATGGCCTTGCCATAGACATCCTTGCCCAGCGCGATCGGGATTTTCGCCTTGCCATTCTGGAAGGCATCGTCTTCGAGAAGTTCACGGATGGGCACGACCACTTTGTGAGAGTTCGGCAGCTCGATGCCCACGGTGTCCTTTCCGGGAATGGGCGCGAGAATGTTGATGCGCTCGGCCTTGGTGGCGCGTGCGATGTCGGCCTCGAGGTTCGCGATGCGGCTCACGCGAAGGCCATCGCTGGGATAGACTTCAAAACGCGTGATGGCCGGGCCTTTCGTGATGTCGCCCGCCGTGACGTGAATGCCGAAGGTGGCCAGCGTCTTGATGATGCTCGTTTGCGTGACCATCAGCGCGGACTCGTCCGCTGGCGTGCGCAGCTTAACGTCCGGCCATGCGAGCAAATCAAACGGCGGTAACGCATAGTCTTTGTAACGTGCGGTCAGGCTCGTGGGAGGAGCGCTGGCCCCGCGTTCGCGTTTCTCGTCGCGGCGTTCCTTCCAGACATCGGAGAGCTGCGGCTTGGTCTTCTGCAGTTTCGGCGCTGAGGCATCGATGATCTTCGGTGGCGGCGTGCGCTGAAGATTTAGCGGAAGCTCCAGCGCCCCATCCTCATCGTCTTCATCGCGAACCGCGAGCTTGCGTTTGCTTTTAACTGGCACCGGTTCAGCGAACCCGAGCAGAGACTTCTCCTCCGCCTCCAGTTTACGCAACTGCCAGCGTTCCCAGCGGTTGCGGACGAAGTCCACCAGCATGTCCTTGGCATGAACCAGCACTTGGAATGGATGCATGCCCGTGACAAAAATCATGCCGATCAAGTAGGCCACGCCCAGCGCGATCAGTGATCCGATCTCGCCAAGGATAGGCACCAGCAGGATACTTCCAATCACATAACCTAGGCCGCCACCCGCCCCGAAGGGGGTGACCGCCTTGTTGTTCCAGTCCCAGAACGTCTGGAGATAAAGAATGGCCGCGCCGCTCAAGACCATCATGCCAAAGCCCAGCCATGCGCGAATTGTCAGCCGCGTCTGCGAGGATAGCTTGCACACGCCAAACCACGTCAGACAGGCAGGGATCAGATAATTCGCCGCGCCGAAAATCCAGAACGTATAGCCCGCCAGCACCGCGCCGAAGCGTCCGATGAAATTGTGCAGGATAGGCGATGGCACCTCCGACAGCGCCAGATTGCACCAGCCCGGCAAATCCACCGGCTCATACGAAATCAGCGCCAGCAGATAAAAAAGCGCCAGTCCCAGCATGAGGAACCCCAGCGCCGCATGACGCGATGAATTCTCCGGCAACTCTGTGGTGCGGGAGCGGGCGATTCGCGGCAGTGTGCGGGCGGACATGACCAGAGAAAAGTTCAGAGAAGTCGGTCCAAAAAACCGGCAAGTAATGAACTTTAGCAGAAATTTTAGTATTATTCAACATTTGCGGCGATTTCTACAAGAAACCCAGTTGCCTCATAAGTAATGACACCGGAGCAGGGAAAGGAGGGCAGGAAGGAAAAGGTCGTTGAATCATGAAGGATGACACTGGCAACCCAAGCCGCGCCATTCACAGGTTTTCCTGCCGGTGTTTCGATCAGGGATCATCCCGGATCATCAGTCATTTAGAGAGAGTTTCGGCTCTTGGCACAAATGCTACAACTCTGATTGTGGCGCCCTGAAAGATCACTTCACCGCCGCGCTCCAGACTGGGATTTTGTGACAAATCCCTTTGCCAATGATTCGCAAACGGCGAATAGATTAGCCAGTGTCCGTGGAAAATCAGTCGCGATTCTGGCAGTCGGCGTCTTTGACGCTGGCTCGACGCATCAACATCGGCTGGTGGCTGGAGCGCTGGACGGGCTGGCTCATGGCCACGACGCTTGCGGGTTCGGTGGCGGTGCTGCTGGTGCGCTGGCATTGGCCTGATCAACTGCGCTGGGTCTGGTTCGCCATCGCGTCACTTCTCGTGGTGGGCGGAGTCATCGCATGGATAGCAGGGCGGAGGCGTTTTGAATCGCCCGACGCCGCGCGGGTGCGACTGGAAGATGCGCTGGGATTGAAGACGCGACTTAGCGCAGCGGCGGCAGGTGTCGGTCAATGGCCTGCACCTGTCACTGGAAAAATCACATGGCCGGTGCGTTGGCGCTGGCAACGTCCGCTGGTGGTGTTTCTCTTCACGGCGGCGATGTTTTTGCTCGCCACGCTGGTTCCCATTTCATCCGCAGGCGCAGCCAAAAAACATGTCATCGAAAAACCCACCGCCGTGATGGATGTGGAAAAGTGGGTGCAGGAATTGCGTCGCGAAGAATCGGCCAATGAGAAATCGCTGGAAGATGTGGAGAAGAAAATCGCCGACCTGCTCCAGCGACCGTCGGAAAACTGGTATGAGCACGGTAGTCTGGAAGCCGCGGGCAATTTGAAAGAGCAGACCGCGTCGGAGTTGCGTGAGCTCGCGGAGAATCTGGCCGATGCCGAGCGCGCCGCCTCTGCGATGCAGGCGATGGGCGACACCATGCCGCAGGCGGTGAAGGATTCGTTGTCGAAAGGATTGCAAGAGGCCGCGCAAGGTCTCACTGCCGGCGGCATGAAACCGAACGAGCAATTGCTCCAGCAACTCCAGCAGATGCAACCTTCCGAATTGGGCAAGCTGACCAAGGAACAGATGAAACAGCTTGCGGAGCAGCTTGCGAAAAACAGCGAGGCCCTGAAGAAAAGTCTCGCCCAATGTCCGAACTTCGATCCCTCCGGCATCCCCGGCATGGGTGAGGGTGACGGTGGGGGTAACGGTCAGGGCAAAAAGCCCGGCAACGGCAAAAAAGGCGAAGGCCCCGGAAATGGCGGAATTGATCGCGGGCGCGGTGATGCGGAATTGACCTTGAGCGATGACGAAACCAATCTCGACACCAAAAAAACCGAAACAATAAAATCGCAGCTCGATATCAATCGCGTTGCGCCTGGTGACACGCTCACGGTTACGGACGGCAAGCACGAAGTGGACAAGAACGCCTATCAAGGCCCCAGGCAAGCCGGCGGCATCAACGGCACCGGCGATGGCGGCACCGCAGTCTGGCAGGATTCCCTCATGCCCTCGGAGCGGGCGACGTTAAAAAAGTATTTCAAATAGCATCATCAATTTCATCTCATGGCCAATCCAAATCATCTGAACGAAACCGATGCTGCTCGCGCTGGCGAAACCATTGCCCGACTGCGCGTCGAATTGCAAAATGTTCTCTTCGGCCAGGAAGAACTGATTGATCTTGTGATCACCGGTCTGCTCGCTCGTGGGCATTTGCTGCTCGAAGGCTTGCCCGGCCTTGGAAAAACCGAATTAGTGAAAGGCTTGTCCAAAGCACTCGGACTTCAGGCCAAGCGCATCCAGTTCACGCCCGATCTTTTGCCGGGCGACATCACGGGCAATCCGATGCTGCAGGATGTGGATGGCACGCGGCGCTTTGTCTTTCAGCCGGGGCCGGTGTTTGCCAATTTGGTGCTCGCGGATGAAATTAATCGCGCCTCGCCCAAGACACAGAGTGCGTTGCTCGAAGCCATGCAAGAGCGTCGCGTCACCGTGATGGGGGAGTCGCACATGCTGCCCGCGCCGTTCTTTGTGCTGGCGACGCAGAACCCGATTGAACTGGAAGGAACCTATCCATTGCCAGAGGCGCAACTCGACCGCTTTTTGTTCAAGCTGGATGTGCGTTCCAATGACGCAGCCACGCTGGAGAAGATCGTGATGCATCGAGAGATCGGCGTCGAGCCAGAAGTCAATCTGGTGATGGACGCGGCGACACTCAATGAATTGCTCGAACTCACGCGCAGTGTTTTCATGCCGCAGCCCGTGGCCAATTTCATCGCACGTCTGGTCAAAGGCACGCATCCCGGCGAAGCCTTCGCGGGCGGTGTGAAATACGGTGCGAGTCCGCGTGCCGCGCTGGCTCTGGCTGCTGCATCCAAGGCCCGCGCGCTGATGGATCGCCGCTTGAATGCCAGCTATGAAGATGTTCGCGCGGTCGCGCCTGCTGTTTTGCGGCATCGTTTGATCCTTGATTACGGAGCAAAGCTGGAAGGCATGACGACTGATCTGATCGTGGCGCGGTTGATAGAAAAAATCCCTGCGCAAGACAAGCCGCTCCCCTCAAGCCTGAGCGCGGCGAAGATTTGAGTTCAACGCCACTTACGAATTCATGAGACCAATCGGATTTATTATTGCCTTGATGCTGGTCGGTGCGGCGTCGCTGCTTCACGCCACGAGCACCGTTTCCGTTCCCACGAGTCCGTCGAGCGGCGTGGTCATTGATATTGAGAGCTGGCTCGATGCCTGCCCGCAGGACGGCATGATGCCGCTGGTGATAAAGATCACGAACGGCAGCACGAGCAGCCATGAATGGACGTTGTCCACGCGTGACACCTACGGCACCGGCTCCAACTCCACCTTTAATCTAAAAGTCGGGCCGGGGCGCACCGCCACCGCGACCATGTATGCGCCGGTTTCGACCACCGGATCTTATCGCATGTTGAATATCACCATGCAGGGTCATGGCATCGGCGGCTGGTCGAATAATTATTCAGCGCCTTCCCATTCCGGCGGCAGCACTGGCAAAGACATGGGCTTCATCGCCATGAGCAATGGCCTTGGCACAAAGGGGATGAGCGTAATGCGCGAGCGTTTTGAAAATGCATCCGGCGGCCCCAAGTCGTTCGAGGCCTCGCAGGCGGACATGACCAAGTCGCCGGATGACTGGCGCGGATATTCCGGTCTCGCCCAGCTTTGGATGACGGACTCCGAATGGCTTTCACTGGGTGTGAGTGCGCGCGCGGCGATGATGGACTGGATGGCGCTGGGCGGTCGTCTGGTTTTGTTCTGCACCAATGCTAGCGCATCGCGACTTGCAGAACTCAAGCTGCCGGAGCCGGATGCCACAGGCGAGCGCAGGCACGGTATCGGCGGATTCAAGATTCAGGCCTGGGATGGCAAAACTTTTCCGCTCAATGAAGCGGTTCGTCTGGCAGAGGAAATCCCCAAGGAAGACAGTTCTGCCACCCATGCTGGATACAACAAGTGGAGCCTGCGTGATGTGGTGGGTGTGCCGCATCTTCGTTCAGGTTTGATCTTTGCGTTCATTCTTGTCTTCGGCGTGCTGGTCGGGCCGGTGAATCTGTTCTGGATGGCGGGGCCGCGCCGGAGATCCCGTCTGTTCTGGACCACTCCGCTGCTCTCGCTGGCTGCCAGCGCATTGTTGATCGCCCTGATTTTTTTGCAAGACGGCCTCGGTGGCAATGGCGCGCGCCGCGTGCTGGCCTTGATGCTTCCCGAACAGAAAAAGACCGCGATCATTCAAGAGCAGGCCAGTCGCACCGGCGTGCTGCTGGGGCGAACCTTTGCCAAGGCCGAACCTTCGTGGATGCAATTCATCTCACTGGAGGATTCATCGGCCTACAACCCCCGGTCGAATTACCAGCGGCAATTGAATGAGGATGAGCAGCAGCGCTCTGGCGACTGGTTCGCCAGCCGCGCGGTGCAAGGACATGCGCTTACCACCGTGCGACCGACGCGCGGGGTCATCGAGGTGTTCTCATCTGTGAATGCGAATGACGCGCCCCAACTTGTTTCCAGCATCGCCGCACCGTTGCAGCGCGTGTTTGTCGTGGATGACAAAAACAAAATCTGGCAGGCAGATAATGTCGGCACGGGCGAGAAAAAAACTTTGCGATCCTGTGACAGGAAAGAGTTCAATGATTGGTTGCAGCAGCGCGTCATGCAGGATGCCGGCCCCATCATGAAGCAGACGCTGGAACAGGTGCGTGGTCGCAGCGGATTCGTTTTTGCTGAAAGCGGCGATGCCTCGAAATTTGCCATCAGCACGCTCGACTCCATCCGCTGGAATGATGATCGTGTGATTTTTGTCGGCCCTTATTTGAAGCACACTTCGCCATGACCGAGACCGCAATTTCCCCACCTCCGCTGCCGGAAAAACTCGTCGAGGTTCGCGACTTGAACCGCGTGTTCGACAAAGTTCACGCCGTCCAGGAGGCGTCATTCGACATCCATCGCGGCCAAGTGGTCGGGTTCATCGGCGCGAACGGCGCAGGCAAGACCACGACCATGCGCATCATGGCCACGCTGGACGAGCCAACCACCGGCTCCGTCAGCATCGCGGGCGAGGACGTGATGCAGCATCCCGAGCGCGTGCGGCGTCTCATCGGCTGGATGCCGGACAGCTTCGGCACTTATGCGAACATGACCGTTTTCGAGTATCTCGATTTCTTCGCGCGCGCCTATGGCTTCGGCAAAGTTGCGCGTCGCGAGCGGGTGCATGAAGTGATGGAATTTGCCGATCTCACGCCGCTGGCCGATCGCCCGATGGGCAAGCTTAGCAAGGGCATGGGGCAAAGACTTTGCTTCGGGCGCATGTTAATCCCCGACCCGGAGTTCATGATTCTCGATGAACCGGCCGCCGGTCTCGATCCGAAAGCGCGCATGGAGTTCAAGAACCTCGTGCGGCTCCTCGCCCAGCGCGGCAAGACACTCTTCATTAGCAGCCACATTCTTAGCGAGCTCGGCGAGATGTGCGACACGCTCCTGTTCATTGATGGCGGCAAGATCGTCTATCACGGCGGAGCAGAGGCTCTGACTCGCGGCAACGGCACCAACGCCAGCGGGCAGGCTCAAATGGTCGTAAGTGTCAGCGTCACCGGATCCTCGGATGCGATCACGCAATGGGCCACGATGAACCCGGGCTGGAGCGTGCTGGAACAAAAACGCGACGGTGCGCGGCTCGCATTTGAAGGGGAAGATGCCGCGAACCTCGCCGCCGGATTGCGCAAGATGATCTTGGACGGAGTGCCCGTCATCGAGTTCCGCCGCGAGGAACGCAAGCTTGAGGATGCCTTCGTGGATATGCTGAAGAAGGTCAGTCAGTGAGGGGAGCGCGATATTACTAACTGCTTCAGATGATTTGCGAAGCGTAAGGCAACTTGAAAATTATTTATGTGATCGAGCAGTTATAAGCTTGCGCTTTTGCGCAGCCTTAATGGACTTTACGGGCTTCCGTTGTTCCACGGATACAAGCAACCTGATGTTGTTCAAGCTTCCTGCAAACACGGGATGTTCTGCTTCTGCCGCCCAAAGCTCACGCATGAAAGCAGAAACGGTATGGGTGGTAGTGGAGTGTTTCGGCATGGCGATTGCGAATTAAAGGGCATACTTGAAGCCTTCCTTTTGCAGACTGCGCAAAAGTTTGCCCTTGATGAAAAAGTGATCTAAAACTTGCTTCCCGCCAAGTGCTTTCTTGCTGTAAAAGCCCGCAGAGACTTGTGTAGCTTCACCCCAAAGAAGCGGAATGTCCAGTCGCGCGGTAATCAGCCCGAGAGCGATCAGCATTGCGGTTCCTACTCCACCATAACCACTCTGCCCGTCAAAGGCCAGCGGATGACATGCGAGAAAATCCAAGACCAGATGATGACACCACGTTCGACGGCACCACGCCATCGCCAGCATCTTGGCGGGTGCATCCCATTCCGGCTTGGCGACCAAGAGAAAACCGACTTCATTGGTCATGCTCTTCTGTGATCTGGAGATGAAATCATCCAAAGATTTGGCCACTTCGCCGCGCCGGGCGTAATAGCGCCAACGCTTCCCACCAAGCTGGGCGAACTCCACTGCATCCTTTGC
>JAYVQB010000308.1:0-6481 GCA_043757085.1 Verrucomicrobiota bacterium | reverse complement strand
TTCGTGCCCTCACGAAGGGCATCGGCAGTCTCCAGAGAACAGGTCCATCTCGTGGGTTATTCGTTCCGAAGTCCGCGAGGGCGCAGACTTCTGCACGCGAGGGCGCGTGCGCTCCAGAAACATCGTGCGCAATCTATTATCTTGGACTGCGGCAGCAGAGCTCTGACACTTACCCACATCTGTCGGCATATGAAATTGGAAGGCCAAGGGCCTGAAATACGCCAGCCCAGGGCAACGCCCTGGGAATAGTTGAAGAAAACGGTCAGCCCTGAAAGGGCGAAACAACGATTGGGTCATCCGCACGCTTTGTTTCGCCCTTTCAGGGCTATTGGCAGGGTTGATTTTTACCCAGGGCGTTGCCCTGGGCTAGCGTATTGCGCCTCTTTGAGGCTTAACTTCTGGCTTTGAAAAATTGTGATTAAGATTCAGAGCAGGGCTGCCGCAGTCTAAATTGGCTACCATGTTATAGGGTTATAACCTCATCGCCTAATGGAGAAGATTTACTTGAGCAGAAAATTCGCATCTTCACGAAGCCACGAAACCAACCGGCCCAAACATCCGCACCAGTCCGCGCGCGCTGTTCAGCAGCTTGATGCGCACGGGTTCGGCGAGCCGGGCGATGCGATCCTGCTCGCGACGATACTCGGCGCGACCTTGCTCGGTCTCGATGCGGATGGGTTCAAAACCATACTGAGCGAGATCATAGGGACTGGCCCGCATGTCCATCTCGCGGCCCGCGACTGCGACCTCGAACGCATCGGCGACCAAGTCGCTGCCGATCCATGGCCACAATTTGTAAGCCCATTTGTAGAGGTCCATGTTTGCGTGCAGGCAACCCGGTTGCTCCATTTCTTGACGCGTTTCCAATTGAGGATTCAGCGTATTCAATGGCCGCGCCGATGGCGTGAAAAATCGGAAGGCATCGTAATGCGTGCAGCAGATGGACTGGCTCTCCACGAATCGTGCGAGTTCATCCGGAGGCAATCGCAACGCGCAAGCATTGTGGCGAATCTCCTCTGCGCTTTGGCGATACACCATCGCCCATTCATGCAGGCCGTGACAGTTCAGTCGCGCCGGTTTGTTGAGGACATTCTCGCACAGTGTCGCGATCCATTGCGCCTGCCGCACATCGCGTTCTTCAAAGTCCGGCCATTCCCATGAGCCGTTCGTGATTTCCTGATCAAGAATGCCCGGCACCCAAGTCATCAGTTTGTTGGGCGAGAAATTGTAATATGTGAATAGAAAATCCCACACCGGATGCTTCTCCGCGCGACTGCGACGGCGCACCCACGCCTCTGCATGCGGGGCCACGCGGGCGCGATGGGCCGCTGCGCGTGCGGCGTGGTCGATGCTGATGGTCTCTGGTTCATGCCCCGTCATGTGGGGGCGAACATGCGCGAAAGAGTGGAAGGTTCAAAATCCAATCTTCAAGGATCAAGGAAGGTTCAAGCTTCCAATTCCAAACCAATAAAGCCCAGACGCGTTCTCCATGCTGGCAGATTTCAATCGGGATCTGTAAACACGACTGGGTAGTTTTTGATGGCGGAAGCCATCGAAGCCAGTAGCGAGGGGTTGAGCAAAAGCGATACCCCTCGACTGCTCCCGACAAGGAGAAGCATCGCGGAGCGATGCCAGCCATCATCGGTGGATCGGCCTGCGGGCTGGCATCACTCCGTGATGCATGGTCGTGATTCAATCAACGAGGGGTGTCGCTGCGCTCAACCCCTCGCTACAAGCCAGCATCGGCTCCGCGATGCACTGCGACTCTGTGGACTTTGTGTGTAGCAAGGTCATCTTGCCCTTGCTTGCTTGACTGCAAGGGCGAGACGCCCTTGCTACGTCATTCAAGTCACTTCACCAGCCACGTCGCCAGTGCTAGGAAGCTGCCCATGCTGACGCAATCGGTTGCGGTGGTGAGGAAGATGCTGGAGGCGGTGGCGGGATCGCATTTTAATTTTCGCAGCGTGAGTGGGATAATGACACCCGAAAGGCCGCTGATGACACAGCTTACCGTCATGGCGATGAACACGGTGAAGGCGAGGGTGAAGGCATGATCGGCGGAGCTTAATTTCCCGGCCTCACCTGCGCCTTGCATCTTGGCATAAACAAACATGCCGATTCCGGCCACAAGTCCCACGAGCGCACCGTTAAGGAGACCGAGGAGTGCTTCCTTCAATAGCAACCGCCGCTCATGCCCGCTTTTCAAATCACCAAGAGTGAGTCCACGCAAGCATACAGCCAGTGCCTGACAGCCGGTGTTTCCGCTCTGCCCAGCCAGCACCGGTAGGAACGCGGCGAGAATGACGATCTTGTCCAGCGTGCCTTGGAAACAGGCGACCACACCCGCAGCGATGAACGCAGTGAGAAGATTAAATTGCAACCAAGGATGACGCATCCAGAGGCTGCGCCTCACGGGAGTGGCGAGACGTTCTTCTTCATTAACCCCGACCATCGTTCCCGGCTGGGCGGAGAGTTCGATGGCGCGGGCTTCAAAGAGGCTCTGGCCGCGCACCAATCCCATGAGACGACCATCGTCATCACAAACTGGATACACGGGAAAGTGTCGGTTCAGGGTGGACTTCATGGCATCGGTCAGTGCCATCTCCGGCTTCAACCAAAAAATATTCGTATACATGACCTCGCTCAGTTTGCTGTCAGGGTTGGCCAGCATTAGGTCGCGGAACACGAGCACGCCGATAAGTTTATTTTTTTCATCTGTGACATAGCCGTAGGTGATGAAGGCGCGCTTGGTGAGCTTCCGCAAAGCGTCAATGGTTTCCTTCACGCTCATCTGCGGACGAAATACGGCAACCGGTGCTTCCATGAGCCAGCCAACACTGTCTTCAGGATAGGCTTGGTTTCTGACCCATTGACGGGCTTTTTCCACGGGCGCGGCGGCGAGTAATTCGCAGCGGCGTTGATCATCCAGTTCGAGCAATATTTGCTGTGTCACCAGCGGATTGATCGTATCCAGCGCAGCCAGCGCATCTTCGTCGGAATGCGATGCAAGAAGTTCTGCGGCTTCATGGGGAGCGCACTGCACCAGATCAGCGGCGAGTTTTACAAGTGTTTCCGGCGAGGTCATCGCGCATCCTTGTGCAATGAAGCGCACTGCGCAAGTGACTATGCCTGCGAAGGGCAATCAAGTCGTTGAAGAGTCCGTGAGGGACTTGCCTGCCTCATCCTCAGGTGGAGGAATGATCACGCGCTTGAAGTGCAACTGAGTGACGCGACGCGCCTCGACTTTGATAGCGGTGACTTCGTAGTTCTCGATGACGAGTTTTTCGCCGAGCTTTGGGATGTGGCCGAGCTGGTGCGTGACATAGCCTCCGACGGTGGTCACGTCATCGCTCTCGAGTTCGAGATCGGAATGTTCTTTCAATTCATAGAGATTCAATGTTCCATCGGTCTCGAATTCATCGTCATTGATGCGGCGGAACTCCGGCTTCTCACTGGTGTCGAACTCGTCTTGAATATCGCCGACGAGCTCCTCGACCACATTGTCCAAAGTGACAATGCCGACGGCACCGCCGTATTCATCCACGACGAGCGCGAGATGCGCGTGCTTCTCGAGGAAATTTTTGAGGAGCTTGTCGATGGGCATCATCTCGGGCACCATGAGCAGATCGCGTTTGATACGGCGCAGATCGCGGCTTTCCTCATGCACGAGGCGCAGGATATCCTTGATGTGAATCAAGCCTACGGTGTGATCGAGATGTCCTTCGACCAGCGGGAAGCGAGTGTGCTTGGACTCAATCGCGAGCTTGAGATTGACCTCAAATTTTTCCTCCAGATCCAGCCACACCACATCTTTGCGCGGAGTCATGAGGTCGCGCACATTGAGGTCATTGAGGCCGAGGGCGTTGAGCACGATGTTCTTCTCTGTCGCGGTTACTTCATCGGCAGTCTCGCTTTCAGAAACGATATGCTTGAGCTCTTCCTCGGAATGTGCGTGCTCCGTGCTGGTCACCGGCTGGAGCCGGAAGACTTTCCGCAGAAGTATATCCGTTGATTTGCGCAACAGCCAGATGGCTGGACGACAAATGATGTAAAAAATGTGCAGGGGGCGGCAGAGAATCAAGGCCGTCGGCAGGGCATTGCGGATGGCGAAGACCTTGGGCAACTGCTCACCCAGCACGACGTGCAGATAGGTGATCATCAGATATGCGATGGTGAGGGCGATGCCATGCACCACCGCATCACTGCTGAAGCCGATCTTGAAAAGAAGCGGCTGGACCATGTGCGCGAGATATGGTTCACCCACCCACCCCAGCGCGATGCTGGTGAAAGTCACGCCGAGCTGTGAGGCCGGAAGATACGATTCCAGATTGCTCGCGATGGTCCGGGCAAACAGCGCTGTGCGATCACCCTGATCGATCCGCTCCTGAAGCTGGCTGTCGCGCACCTTCACGATGGAATACTCCGCCGCGACAAAGAAGGCGTTGAGCAAGATGAAGAATAGCACCACGCCCGCATTCCAGAACGTGCCTCCCGCCGTCAAATCCCATTCCCGCGTCACCTCTATGGAGGCAAGCGCTGAAACGGCTATGGCTGTGGGTGTGATCATAGGGTGGCACGAAGCAATTTTCGCGCCTCAAATTTTCTCATAGGACCCGTCCACGCGCTTTTCCAGCACCGTGAAGCCGGCGCTCTTCGCGTCGGAGAGCGAGAGGGGCTTCGTGATACGTGGAGAATTCACGGGTTGGATGATTTTTTGCACAGGTTTCTTGCAGAGAGGACAATGGGTGAGAGGCGGGCGGCTGACAGGTCGGCGCAGATCGAACCCTGGGCGGCAGCGGGGGCAGCCCTCCTCGGGATTGACGGCTTGGTAGTGATAGATCGGCATCCTGAAAAGGAAAATGCCGCTGGTGCGGCACTTTCGCAAAGCCTGTATGCTGTTCCGTCCGGGAGGACTACCAGCTCGATTTCGTAACGCCCGGAAGGAGACCTTGCGAGGCGAGTTCACGGAAAGTTAAACGGGAAACCTGGAAGCGGCGCATGTAGGCGCGGCGACGGCCAGTGACGCGGCAGCGGTTGGTCAGCCGGGTAGGGCTGGCGTCGCGTGGCAGCATTGAGAGCCCAACGTAGTCTTTTTTTGCCTTCAGTTCTGCACGAACCTTGGCGAATTTTGCCACGGTTTTTGCCTTGCGTTTGTTGCGTTCAAGCCAGCACTTTTTTGCCATAAGAGGCGCACATTTTAAGAAGGTTGTTCAGGTTTGCAAATGATATTTTCACCTGTTCTGGTGCCCACGGCCATGATTCTGCCGGAACCTGAAGCATTCAAATGCGCGCCTGAACAATATTTCGCTGGCATTCGCCGCCCCCTTCGCTAATGACAAAAGAATATGTTAACCGGAATCATAATCGCATTTCTCTTTCTCGCCGCAGGCGTCATCGCCTTCACTTATCTTGTAAAAGGCTCGATGTAAGCCATGAGCACCCGCATTGAAAAAGACAGCATGGGTGAGATGCCCGTGCCCGCCGACGCCCTCTACGGAGCCAGCACCCAGCGCGCCGTCCTGAACTTCCCCGTCAGCGGTCGCCCCGTCCCCTACCCGATCATCCACGCCTACGGCCTCATCAAAGGCGCCGTCGCCCGCGTGCACTGTGAATTGGGCATCCTGCCAAAGGACAAAGCCGCGCTCATCGAGCAGGCCTCGCAAGAAGTCGCCGAAGGCAAGCTCGACGCCCATTTCGTGCTCGACATCTACCAGACTGGCTCCGGCACCAGCACCAACATGAATGCGAACGAGGTCATCTCGAACCGCATCTGCCAGATCGCCGGCAAGCCCATCGGCGCGAAAGACCCTGTCCATCCGAACGACCACGTCAACATGGGGCAGTCGAGCAACGATACCTTCCCCACCGCGATGCACGTCGCCGTCGCGCAGGAGTTGAACAAAAAACTCTTGCCCGCAATGGAGTCACTGCATTTGTCGCTCGACAAGAAGGCCACCGAATTCTGGGACGTGCTCAAGATTGGCCGCACCCATCTCATGGACGCCACGCCCGTGCGTCTCGGCCAAGAATTCAAAGGCTACGCGCGGCAGGTCGAACTCGCGGTTGATCGAGTCCACAAGGCGCTTAACGCCATCATGGAACTACCCCTCGGCGGAACTGCCGTCGGCACTGGTTTGAATTGTCACCCCGACATGCCCGCCAAAGCCATCGCCATTCTCGCGGAGAAAACCGGCCTGCCCTTCCGAGAGGCCAAAGACCACTTTGAAGCCCAGTCCGCCAAAGACGCGCTGGTCGAAGCCAGCGGCCAGCTCAAGACCATCGCCACCAGCTTGTTCAAGATCGCCAACGACATCCGCTGGCTCAGCTCCGGCCCCCAATGCGCCATCGGCGAAATCTCCATCCCCGCCACCCAGCCCGGCAGTTCCATCATGCCCGGTAAGGTCAACCCCGTCATGTGCGAAAGCCTCATGCAGGTCTGCGCGAGAGTCATCGGCAACGACGCCACCGTCACCTGGTGCGG
>JAYVQB010000307.1:0-1696 GCA_043757085.1 Verrucomicrobiota bacterium | reverse complement strand
ATTTCCGCGACTTTCTCGTGTTCAGTTCCATGGAAAGCTGCCGCCGAGAGGATGAGGATCGCACCGTTGATGAACAGCGCGAGGAACAGCGCGATCGTGGAATCCAGCGTGGCGAAGCGGATAGCCTCACGTTTGCCCGATGCTGTCTGGGCGTATTTGCGAGTCTGCACGATGGAGGAATGCAGATAGAGATTATGCGGCATTACTGTCGCGCCGAGGATGCCGATGGCGACATAGAGCATTTGGGGATTTTTCAAGATCTCCAGTCGTGGAACAAAGCCAACGAAGACAGCAGCCACATCTGGTTTCACAAATATCAACTCGGCAACAAAGCACCCGCCGACCACAGCGATGAGCGTGATCACCAGTGCCTCGATCCAGCGAAATCCCTTGTGCTGGAGCCAGAGGATCATCAGCACATCCAACGCGGTGATGACGCAGCCCCACACAAGAGGAATGCCAAAGAGTAGTTGCAGACCGATGGCCGTGCCGATGACTTCCGCCAGATCACACGCAGCAATCGCGATTTCGCAAAGCACCCACAGACACCACACCACGGGTTTGGAGTATTCATCGCGGCAGGCTTGCGCAAGGTCGCGCCCGGTGGCGATGCCCAGCTTCACACAAAGATGCTGCAACAGCATGGCCATCAAATTTGAAATAAGGATCACGCTCAGCAGCGTGTAGCCAAACAACGCTCCACCCTTGAGGTCGGTGGCCCAGTTCCCGGGATCCATATAGCCCACTGCGACCATGAACCCCGGACCGGCGAACGCGAGCAACTTGCGTAGGAATGGCGCGTCATGCGGCACCTCAATGGAACGATGAACCTCCGGTAGCGAAACCTCGCCAGCGGGACGACGCCAGCTAGCACTGTTATTTTCCTCAGCGGTGCCTTCTAATTGATTCATGCTGCTTTGTTGAAGCGGAGAATTGATATTGTAGTCGCATCCATAAAATGTAGCTTACGTTACAATTTTAGGCAGGTTGTCAAGAACAAATTCCTTGATACAATCCGCTCATGCCCGTCAAGACCACCCGGAACAAGCCCGCCATTAAGAAAAAACGAGATGCTCCAGCTACGCGCGCGGAGAGCTTTCGAAAGGTGCGCACCGACAATGCCTCCGAGACTACTCAAGATTATGTGGAAGCCATCGCGGAACTCATTGAGCGCGATGGCGAGGCCCGGCCCACTGATCTTGCGCGGATGTTCGGCGTTTCCCACGTCACCGTCATCCGCACTGTGGCCCGTCTTCAGCGTGATGGCCATCTGACCACCAAGCCCTATCGCTCTATATTTCTCACCCAAAAAGGCACCACGCTCGCCACTGAGTGTCGCGAACGACATGCGCTTGTGGTTTCATTCCTTCTCGCGCTGGGAGTCCCTCGCGCCGCCGCTGAAACCGACGCCGAAGGCATGGAGCACCATCTGAGCACAGAAACCATCAGTGCCTTCCGTTCTTATTTGCGCCGAAAGTAATCACATTCATCTTCGTCATATATACATTCCCATGCCCGCTCCCAAACTCACCCGCATCCACTGGCTCGTCATCATCATCGCCAGCATCGGCTTTCTTTTCGACACTTATGAACTCCTGATGACGCCGTTGGTAGCCGCGCCGGCCATTGCTGAACTGCTGAAGATTCCACCGAACAATCCCATCGTCACGGAGTGGGTCGGGCGACTGCTCTGGAT
>JAYVQB010000306.1:0-6502 GCA_043757085.1 Verrucomicrobiota bacterium | reverse complement strand
TCATCAACGAATCCATTGGCGATGGCTGGACGCGCAATGCGGACAAGTTGCGCGAACTGGAACAATTTGCTGACAATCCCGAATTCCAGCAGCGTTTCCGCGCCATCAAGCGACTCCACAAAGAGAAGCTCACGCATGTCGTCAAAGACCTGACCGGATACGAAATCAGCGCCGACGCCATCTTTGACGTGCAGATCAAGCGCCTCCACGAATACAAACGTCAGCATCTCAACTTGCTGCACATCCTCACGCTCTATCGCCGTCTGCTGGACAACCCCGCGCTCGACATCCAGCCGCGCGTCTTCCTGTTCGCCGCCAAGGCCGCGCCGGGATATTACATCGCGAAGAACATCATCCACGCCATCAATGCCGTGGCTGAAAAAATCAATCACGACCCGCGCATTCTCGGCAAGCTCAAGGTCGCCTTCCTCCCGAACTACGGCGTCACTCTCGCCGAGCGCATCATTCCCGCCGCAGATCTCTCCGAGCAAATCTCCACCGCCGGCAAGGAGGCCAGCGGCACCGGCAACATGAAGCTCTCGCTCAATGGCGCGCTCACCATCGGCACGCTTGATGGCGCGAACGTCGAGATCATGGAAGAAGTCGGCGCGGAAAACATTTTCATCTTCGGCATGACCGTCGATGAAGTGGAAGCACTCTACAAAAAAGGCTACAACCCCTGGGACGTTTATTTCAACGACCCCGAACTTCGCAATGTCATCGACTGGATCAGCAGCGACTTCTTCACCGGCAACGCCGATGACTTCAAGCCCCTGCGCGGCAGCCTGCTCGAAGGCGGCGACCCCTTCCTCGTCCTCGCGGATTTTCGCGCCTATGTCGAGTGCCAAGCCCGCGTCGATGCCGCGTATCGCGACCCCGCACATTGGACACGCCTCAGCATATTGAACACCGCCCGCATGGGCAAGTTCAGCAGCGACCGCACCATCCGCGAATACGCCGACAACATCTGGAAGCTCCCGAGCATTCCGGTGCCTTGATTTCGGAGGATGGGACTCCAGTCCCGTCAGAGTCCGGCGGGTCTCGAGACCCGCCGAACGCTGTCGAAGCTGGAGCTTCAACTTCCGTCCGGACAAGTTCGCATCGAGAGACCAATCTCCGAATCCAGATTGAACCCTCCGCATCTCCATGCGAGCGTTCCCCATGAACCCCCTCGCGCAATCATTGTCAGTGTTGGCATTCATCGGACTGACCGTCTCCCCAAGCGAAGCCGGTGACTTGGCCTTACCGGCGAAGACCGTCTTCCCCGCTGACAATCCATGGAACACCGACATCTCGAGTGAGCCAGTGGATGCGAATTCACAGGCCATGCTCAATCGGGGAACCAAACACAAGGAAGGACGGCACTCATGCCGTCCAGCAAAATCAATCCCACGACGACAAAAGTGTCGTTGTTCCTTATTTCCATATTGAACTTGATCGCATCAACAACCCGTCTTCATCAATGGTAGGGACGCGCTGAGTTGCGTCCCAAAACATTAGCGGTGGGCTTCTAAAAAATGTGTTGTGGGCTGCTAGCCCTCACTCAGACATTTTTGATGTGCGGGCTGGCAGCCCACAACACCGCGCAAGCTCCACGACTTCCCCCTTGCCCCGCGCCGGAACCCGACGTATCAACGGCCTTCAATGAGCAAAGCGATTCTGGCCCTGGAAGATGGGCGATATTTTGAAGGGGAGGCATTCGGTGCGGCGGACACGCGCACGGGGGAGATTTGTTTCAATACCTCCATGACCGGTTATCAGGAGGTGCTGACAGACCCCTCGTATCGTGGACAGATCGTGACCATGACGTATCCGCTCATCGGGAACTACGGCGTGAATGCGCTGGATACCGAGAGCGCGGAGCCGCATGTGCGGGGCTTCGTCATCGAGGAACTCTGTGACATCCCGAGCAACTGGCGGAGCGTGGAGTCGCTTGATGCTTATCTGAAACGCTGGAACATTCCCGGCATCCAGGGGATCGACACCCGGGCGCTGACCAAGCATCTCCGCACTCGCGGCGCGATGCGAGCGATCATCACCAGCGGTGTGGGCACGACTGACGAGGCGGTGAAGCTGGCGCAGCAAAGTCCGCCGATGGCCGGGAGCGATTTCGTCAAGGAAGTCTCCGCGCCCAAGCCGTATCGCTGGGACGAGGCGGACACGGAAAGCCGGCTCTGGGGCATTCCCAATCCATCGCAGAATTTCTCCGGCGGCAGCGAGGGCGTGTTTCACAAACTCCCTCCGGTGAAGCATCGCGTGGTGGCTTACGACTTTGGCATCAAGCGCAACATTTTGCGCCGCTTGCGGCAGGAAGGTTTCGAGGTGCAGGTCGTGCCTTCGACGACGAAAGCGGAGGACGTGCTGGCCTTGAAACCCGACGGCGTCTTCCTCAGCAACGGCCCCGGCGATCCCGCTGCGCTGGATTATATTCACGCGGAGGTGAAGAAGCTGGTGGGCAAGCAGCCGATCTTTGCCATCTGCCTCGGCCACCAGATTCTCGGCCACGCATTCGGCGGGACGACTTTTAAGATGAAGTTCGGTCATCGCGGCGGGAACCAGCCGGTCAAAGACTTGCGCTCCGGTAAGGTCGCCATCACCGCGCAGAATCACGGTTTCGCGGTGGACGACGCCTCGTTGCCCGCGAACGTCGAGGTCACGCACATCAATCTCAACGACGGCACGGTCGAGGGTTTGCGCCACAAGGACTTCCCGGTTTTCTCCGTGCAATACCATCCCGAGGCCGCCCCCGGCCCGAACGACGCCAGCTACTTTTTCAAGGAGTTCGCCAATTTGATTGAAGCGACGCGCTGAATCAGCTAAAACTACCCTGTCATGCCTAAAATCCACTTCACCACCCCGGACGACAAAGTCTTCGAATTCAAACTTACCAAGGAGCGCGCGCGCATCGGACGCTCTGATGAAAATGATTTTGTCTTGCCTGATAGTTCCGTATCCAGCCGTCACGCGGAGTTTGTGCTGAGGGACGGCAGTCTGGAGATCAATGATCTGGGTTCGACCAACGGCACATTTTTCGAGGGCGAGAGAGTGGAGCATGCGTTTGTCCCCCCCGGAGGAACTTTCCGTCTGGGCAATGTTCAGGGAATGATCGAGGGTGTGGAGCACCAGGCGGATGAAAATTCTGATGCATCCGAAGAAGAATCAACTGAGATCACTGAGCACAGCGATCAATCCCCTGCATCCGGCATGGCGATCATCTCCGGCCTCGGTGCCACACCGTGTCCCGTTGGGCAGCGATCTGGCTTCGGCCCCAAGGAAAAAATCAAGGACAATGCAGCAGGTCTGATCATGGGCATCGCTGCCGTCTCTCTGATATTATGCGCCATCGCCGCGCTCATGATCTACTCTATGAGCGCGTGATTTGGAAGTGACATTCGGTGGCATAACCCTTGCCACGATCATGTTCACGCTGCGTCGCGGAATGCGTGTGCAATGCGCCGCGAGGAATTTTCAATCATCATATTTTATTTAATTATTACATGAGCAATACCATCATCGTCGGTCTCCAGTGGGGAGACGAAGGCAAAGGCAAAATCGTCGATTACCTCACCGAACGCAGCGACGTGGTCGCCCGCGCCCAAGGCGGCAGCAACGCCGGTCACACCGTCATCAACGGCGGCCAGAAATACATCCTCCACCTTATCCCCAGCGGCATTCTCTGGCCGGACAAGCTCAACGTCATCGGCAACGGCGTCGTGATTGATCCGCTTGGTCTGCTCGCAGAGATGGACAAACTGCGCGCGCAAGGCGTGACCATCACTCCAAAGAATTTGCTCATCAGCGAGCACGCGCATCTCACGCTGCCGTATCATCGCGCACTTGATCTCGCGCGTGAGAAGCGCCGAGGCGAAAACAAAATCGGCACCACCGGGCGCGGCATCGGGCCGACTTATGCCGACAAGATTGAGCGGCAGGGATTGCGCGTTACAGACCTACGCGATCCCTCAAAGCTGGCGCATGAAATCGAATGGCGTTCCGCGTTGCACGATCAGGAACTCGCCATTGCTGGAACAGAAAAAACCAATGTCGCGGAAGTAGTGAAACAAATCACCGCCGCTGCCGAACTGCTTCGCCCGCACATCGCCAATACCGTCGTCGTCCTCAATGAAGCGATTGCCGCTGGCAAGAACGTCCTCTTTGAAGGCGCACAGGGGAGCTATCTCGACATCGACCACGGCAGTTATCCGTTCGTGACTTCATCGAACACTACTGCCGGTGGAGCCTGCACCGGCAGCGGCGTGTCTCCGCGAAAGATCGACTACGTCATCGGTGTCGCCAAAGCTTACACAACGCGCGTGGGCAGTGGCCCGTTTGTCTGCGAGAATGATTCCCTCGCCGACATGCTCCATGGCATGGGGCGCGAGTTCGGCTCCACCACGGGCCGCGCGCGACGCTGTGGCTGGCTTGATGCCGTGCTGCTGCGTTACGCCGTGATGATCAATGGCTGCGATCAAATCGCGATCACCAACCTCGACGGCCTCGACGGTCTTGATCGGATCAAAATCTGCACCCACTACATGCTCGATGGCAAGCAAATCTCCCATCCGCCGGCTACTGTCGAGGAGACGGAACGTTGCCAACCCGTCTATGAAGAACACGAAGGCTGGTTGCAGGATTTGAGTGGCTTCACCGATGCCACGAAACTTCCCGCGAAAGCCAAGGCCTATCTCAATCGTCTTGCCGAACTTGCTGGTGCTCGCGTCTCATTGCTTGGCATTGGACCTGCGCGGGATCAGACGTTAGTTCTCTGATACAAGAGTTAAGAGTCAGAGGCTCTTTGGTTATGACTGCCGCAGCTAATCTCAAAATCCCGCATCACATCGCCATCATCATGGATGGCAATGGCCGTTGGGCGAAGGAGCGGGGCTTGCCCCGCACGGAGGGACATCGCCGGGGCGCGGACTCCGTTGAAGCCATCGTCGAGGCCTGCGGCGAACTCGGCGTCGAGTTCCTCACGCTCTATGCCTTTTCCACGGAGAACTGGAAGCGCCCCAAGACCGAAGTCGCGGCGCTGATGAAAATGTTGCAGCATTTCATCAAAACGAAGACACCGAAAATGATGAAGCAAAATGTGCGACTTCAAGCTATCGGGCGTCTGCACGATTTGCCGCAGGCGTGTCAGAAGCAGCTGCACCATTCGATTGAACAGACTGCGCAAAACACCGGGCTTACGCTTGTTCTGGCCTTGAGTTACGGCGCACGGGAAGAAATTATCGATGGCATCAAGAGCCTCGTAGAGAGTGTGGAGAGTGGACACCTCGACAAAGGCATGATCGATGCCGACGTATTCAGCAAGCATTTATACACGCGCTATTATCCCGACCCCGATCTTCTCATTCGCACCAGCGGCGAGATGCGCCTCTCCAACTTCTTGCTCTGGCAAATGAGCTACACCGAATTCCACATCACGAGCATCCTTTGGCCCGACTTCCGCAAACCAGCCCTGCTGGATGCCATCACTGAATATGATCGTCGCGACCGGCGCTTTGGCGGAGTTGGGTGACGTGGTAAAAATCAAACCACAACCGAAACGAAGTGGAGATAGCCGGACGCTTACATCTAAGATTCTCCGGCAAATGGACACAAATTGACACTAATCTTGAGAGGCTTCTGAAAATGACGTCGCTCATCCAACGGGTGAATCTGACATTCATCCCCTATCATTGATTATTCGTGTTCATTTGATTCGCTTTGCTCACCCTTCGGGCAGCTTGAGGCTGTCTATCTCGCTGTGCTCGGTTGTGTTCCTTGGTGTCCATTCGTGGTTCTCATTCCCGGATTTAGGTTCAACCTGATGCGGGTCGTGGTGGACGGACTCCTCGATCATGCCAGCCAGCACTGCCACACCCAGACCTGCAATGAGGGCCAAAGAAAGTTTCAGCCGGTCATGCGAGTGAAATTGCAACTCCGGTAAAAGGTCGCTGCAAGCGATGCAGAGAAAAGTGCCTGCGCAAAACGCCAGGGCGCAGCCGAGAAAGACGGCATTGGAACCCGTGAAGTAATGAGCGCCAAAATAAAACAGTGCCGCGCCCAGGGGTGTCGCCAGTGAAAACAAGCCATTGAGTAGGTGCCGGAAAGAGCGAGAGCTACCTCCAGCGGCCTGCAAGGTGGAGACTGCCATGGCATCAAAAGGTTTGTGCAAAATCACAGCCAAAGCCACGCCCAGTCCAGCGAGTCTGACATGTTCCTGTGATTGGGCCGCCACGGATGCAGCCAGAGCAAATCCATCGAGCAGAGAATGGAAAGTCAGGCCGAGGGCGGTTCCGATCCATGTCAGTTGTTTCGCGGATTTATAGGCCAGGGTTTGATCGTGATGCACATGAGGAGCGTGGTCACATGAAGCATGGGCTTCATGATCATGTGGGAAGCAGTCTTCCGGATCACCTTCGGGAAGATCATGGTGATGATAGTGGAAAAATCGCTGAAGAAAAAACATGGCGACAAAACCACCCAGCACCCAGTTCACCGTGCGCTTGACGGATTC
>JAYVQB010000305.1:0-1697 GCA_043757085.1 Verrucomicrobiota bacterium | reverse complement strand
AGAAACTCCGCCGTGGTGTTCACCGCCACATGTTCCTGCATCGTTGAAAGAAAAAGCGAATGCTTCTCCACGAAATGATCATGGGCATCACGCGCCTTCTTATTCCAAGAGCCGAAGTCACGCCACGGTTTGAAGAAACCAGGCCGATAGATTTCGCACTCCTGCGCGATGATGTAATCCGGGAGCATAAAAATGTTATGCATCGCCAGACCTTCGAGCGTTTGGTTGAGGCCGCGCCCCGTGTTCACCACCCACGCCGCGCCGCGCCGCTTGAACTCGCGCAGCATTTCCCCCATCGCGGGATGAAACGGCAACTCGCCCTCGTGATTCACAAGGGTGCCGTCGAAGTCGAAACAAAGAAGTAAACTGGGCGTGGTTCTGGCCATGAAAATATTGGGTCAACCATTATAAAAATTCGGCGACTGCAAAATTTGTATCACCCGCCATGAGAGCGCGGCGAGCAATATCCACTGCGCCGCGAGATAGCCCCAGGTGATCCATGCGCTGCAGTGGCGCAGATGAATGCGCCGCATGATGTTCTCCGCGCCCCAGACCAGGCTGAAGGCCAGCGGCAGATAAAGAGAAAGCATGAAACGGTCGCCATCTCCTCGCGCAATTGGCGAATACCAACCGTAGGCCAGCAAATAGGCGGAGAGACAGCCGACGACAAAAAGAACCGTGGCGATGGTTCCATGCCGCAGGACAAGTTGCCCGGCATGTTCCGGCTTCGGTGCGCCCCAAAATAAGAGAACGATCAAGGCGAGTAATATCAGAGCAAGCCAAGCCAGATAGATGCCGCGCCACTCCAACACTCCGCGCCACGGTTTCTGTCTTTCGACATCCTTCGCAATGAGTGTCTGCTTTGGCCAGAAGAACTCGCTCAACTTGTTCCAGGTTCCGTCTTTCAATCGCGTGATTGCTTCTTCGCGCGAATGAGTGCGCAGATAATTCGTGAGCGAGGGTCGATCCGCAGGCAGCATCGCGAGGAGTTCATCGCGCGAGTTATGCTTGTCCATCCAACCATAACAAGTCGTTGGATCATTGATCGTCTCCGGCCCGCCAAAGCTGTCCATCCACATCCAATAGGTCGGATAACTATGAAAAGGATCGCCAAAATTTTCCTGCGCCGTCGCGAGCCTCGGCCCGATGGTCATAAGATGCGTCGTGCCCAGCACCACGATCCCGATCAAATGATTTCTCCAGTGCCAGAGATTGGTGCTGGAGATAACAAATCCGCCCCACCGGGCCGCGAGCAGTTCCCACACACAGCGAAGTGAACTCACGCCCACAAAAATTATCAGTAGCGGTGAAATGGATCCCTTTGCCATGTAAGCGACGCCACCGAGCACACCGATCAATCCATAAATCCAAAGTGAATTGCGCCTCAAGGCGCACACGCATGCCACCCACGTGAGAAAGAATAGAATAAAAAAAAGTGGCTCCGGCTGGAAGTAAGCGGTGCGCGGCAGCAGCGCACCCAGTCCGCCGAGCAACACCAGATTGACCGCCGCAGGCAATGTGAAAATGCGACAGGCGGCGATGCCCATGATGACCAGAAACGTCAAGGTCATGAAGACATTGAACCAGCGGCCCCGATTGAAAAATTCGCGATCAGCGGGCGTGACTTCGTCCTCGGCAGAAATGGGCTGCGCGGGATCAGCCATCCATGCAGCGACCCACGGCCAGAGCGGCTGCAC
>JAYVQB010000304.1:0-6512 GCA_043757085.1 Verrucomicrobiota bacterium | reverse complement strand
AACTGGCGCTGATTTTCTAGCGGCGCATTTTCCCACCCGAGCGATTCTCCACAATGCATGAGATCGGTGAAGTTCACGTCTGCCGTGATGTCTTGCCGCCCCATGTTTTCATAGACTTGTGCGCCAGTCAGGACTTGATGCCTGAGATAAGCACGCAGGGTGCCGTGGGGTTTGCGATGATATAACTGCGGGAATACATCGCCGTAATCGAGGGTGAGCATTGCACCTGCTTGCCAATGAGAAGCCCACGAGCGCAACCACGCATCGCCTGCGGTGCCGAGTTCGCGGCGTTGCGGTTCTGATGGCGGATGCTGAAGCGCGCTGAAATGGTCTGACTCCACATTGCTGAATGAGAGGTCGCGCAATTGTTCTGTCCATCGGCCTTCGCGCTCTTCCATCCAGACTTCTTTCCATGATGTTCCATTCCATTGCACGAGCGTGACCGGAAAGGCATCGAGCAGTTCATTGTGAAAGATGAAGGCGCGACCATTGCACGCTTCGAGCGCGGCGGGAAGTTCATCAAACCACTCCACGCGACTGCGCTGCATTGTGCTTTTTTGTTTCTCAAGCATCACCGGCGAACTTTCCACCATGATGAAGCGCAGACGGAGACGACGCCAGAAGCCGAGCGAAGCCATCACGCTGCGCATCAATGAGCCTTCGCCGCCGCCGACCTCAATGATCGTCCGCACTGAGGGCGCGAGTTTGATCTCTGTCGCGAGCCATGAAGCGATAGCCTCTCCGAGCACGCGGCTGATGGTTGCCGAGGTGGAGAAATCGCCGCTGCGCCCCACGGTGCGGATGTTCCGCGCGTAGTAGCCGCTCTGCGGATCGAACAACGCGCAGCGCATCCATTCGCTGAAGGGAATTGCTTGGTCGGTCATACGAAGTTGGTTAAATGACATTCATTCATCATTCGAGCGAATGATCGGGCAGCATCCCCGATCGACACACAGGTTGCAAACCTGTGCCACGTTTCTTGAGCTAGCACGTTGAACATTGCGTGAATCTGCGCAGGATGACGGATGCCTGAGGCCAAAGCGAATTTTTTGACGACCAGTGATCCACTCCGCATTGCGATGCGGGTGCTTGTGGGGCTGACGGTCTTGCGGCTGCTTTTTCTTATTCCGTTCATGGCGCAGTTCGATCTCGCGGGTGACGAGAGTTACTACTGGGAATGGGGCCGCCGGCTTGACTGGGGCTATTTTAGCAAACCGCCCATGATCGGCTGGCTCATGGGCCTGGTCGGACGCATCAGCAACAACAGCGAATGGGGCATCCGTTGCGGGGCGCTGGTGCTCGGCACGGCGTCGCTTTTTCTGCTGCATCGTTTTGCCTTAAAGCTTTTCGGCCCGCGCGCCGCGTTGCTCACGCTCTTGCTATGTGCGTTCACGCCCGCGAATGCGCTGCTGAATTTGGTGCTCACGATTGATGCGCCGCTGGTGCTGTGCTGGACGGCGGCGTTGCTGGTCTTCTGGAACGCGATTGAGCAGCCGGATAAAATTTCGCGCTGGATGTTGCTGACGTTGATTCTAGGACTCGGCTACTTGAGCAAGCAAATGATGCTCGTGTTTCCATTATTGATGATGCTGCACTGCGCCTTCAATCCATCCTCTCGTGCGTTGTTGCGTCGCGCATCATTCTGGATTTGCATCGGGGGGTCGCTCTTGTTCCTCACGCCCGTCATCTGGTGGAACGTGCAGCACGATTGGGTCACGTTGAAGCATACGAGCCATCATTTTGAAACGCGCTCAAATCCAGGCTTGCTCGGCCATCTGGGCACGCTGGGCGAGTTTCTCGGATTGCAAGCGCTGGCGTTTTCACCAGTCACTTGGCTATTGATGATCGTGGCCGTATTCGGCGGCCTTTGGAAATGGCGCGCGCTCAATGAAAAAGAACGCTACGCGGTGATGTTCTCCGGACCGGGGCTGGCGATATTTGTTCTTCTCTCCATCCGGCAAAGCGTGAACGTGAACTGGCCCGCCGTGTTTTACGTCAGCGCCACGGTGCTGGCGGGCGCATGGCTGGATCGGGTGGCACTGGAAGTGTTGCCATGGAAGCGTATGGCTGGTTGGGCGCGCCCAGCGATTTTGTCCGGCTTGGTGGTGACGCTGCTCAGTTGCATCCTACCTTTTGCCATTGGTGCGCTGGGTCAGGAGGGCACCCGATTCGATGCCGCATTGCGACTGCGCGGATGGAAAGACGCTGGCGCACAGGCTGGTGAATTATTCGCGAAAGTTCCGCATCCTGAGCAGACATTTGTGGTGGTCTATGGCGACCGATCCAATGCCAGCCAGATCGCCTTTTACATGCCGCAGCAGCCGAGGGTATTTCGTTACATTCACGAAGGCCCGCCGGAATCGCAATATGAACTCTGGCCTGATCCCGGCGACTCAAATTTATTCAACTGGGACGCCTTGATTATGATGCCGCCGGACAATGAATACCCGCCGTCCATGAGTTTGCCTGATCCACTGGAACGCCAGTTCCGGCAAATTCATGATTTCGGCCAAATCAAGGCGCCGCTGGGCAATGGCATCAGTAGGTTTTTTAAAGTCTATCTCGCGACCCGCATGAAATCATGGGAACAGCCCAAACGAAGCGATCCATCCTTGCCCACAAAAGCAGAGAAGCCGGGCGAAGCCACGCCAAAGTGATGCGCCGGTGTTTCGTCGTTTGACTTGCGCGCCGGGTCACGCTTGCCTGCGCGATGCTGGAAGAGGCGCGTCAATTCGATCAATGGCTCATGCTGCGCGTGAACCGTGATTGGACAAATGCGTTTCTCGATCACCTGCTTCCGACGGTGACAAGTTTCGCCGCGTGGACTCCGCTCATCATTCTGATTGCCGCAATCGCCGCGTGGCGTGGCGGCTTTCGCATCCGCGCGTTTTTGTTATGCGCGACGCTGGCTGCGCTCTTGAGCGAAGGGCTGGTCGGCGGGCCGCTGAAAAAAATTATCGGACGCGTGAGGCCCAACGAAACCATGAGCGCTGTGGTCAAACGCAATCTGCCTCAGGCCCGACCGCAAATGCTCGCGATGTTTCGCCTGCCTGATATCGAACCGGGGCATGATCTCAAGCCGGGAGCCAGAGGAAAATCTTTCCCCTCATCCCACACGGTGAACATGTTCGCCGTCGCCGCCGTGGCACTGATTTTTTTTGGCCGTCGCGGCTGGATATTTTTTGGTGCGGCGGCGCTGGTGGCATGGTCGCGAGTCTATTGCGGCGTCCATTGGCCGAGTGATGTGATCGGCTCCGCGCCGCTGGGGCTGCTGTCTGGCTGGGGCGTTACCCGTCTGGCTGAGGCGTGGTGGAAAAAAATTGGTGACTGCTGGCTGCCAGCCATTTACCGGGCGCATCCCGAACTGCTCGGTCGAGCCGATAAAAATTCAGCGGATTAACGACGCGCGTAGTCGGCGTTGCCGTTTTTCTTGAACCATTCATCACGCTGACGGCGTAGTTCTTCCAAGCGCGAACTTGCAACATCCTTGGAGAATTCCTTGTCCCGGCCCACCTGCTGAACGAATTGATTGTTGCCGCCCCATGATTTCCAGGGACCGTCCGGCACCTCATGAGTATCGACGAAACGCCAGTCGCATTTCTGCCCGCTTTTGAACTCAAGGCAGTCACGAACACTCGGTGAAATATCAATTCCCGCGCCGCCATTCTTGGAGTTTGCTGGTCGGGCATCGCCAAAAACATAAGCCGAGTCATCCGTGACAAAGGGGCCGCAATCGCTCCACTGCGCATAGCAAATGCGCTCACCGCAACGGATGGCCAACCAACGATCCCGGCAGACGGATTTGCCCGGCTCCTTGTAAAATTGTTTGAACCAAGGGATGACCTTGCCGGCATCCTTTTTTGTGATGCTGCTGTTCACGCAGTCATTATAGGGCAGCGCGACATAAAATGGATTTTGCCGGGGGACGAATGCCGCAGGCCGGTAATCACCGGCGCGCTTGTTGGGATCATCAAAACCTCCAAAATTTGTCATCCAAGAGGCGTCCCATGAGCTGGCGTGATTGGGTGTGGTATTGGCTCCCGATGGCAACTCGCCCACCCAGAAAACCGTGGCCACGATGTCGGTCTTCCAAGGATATTTCGTATAAACCGTGCGGGGCAAAGTGGGCGAAAACACACGTGGCAACGCTTGGGTCGAGGCTCCCGCCGACAAGGGGGACATGGTCTGCCGGGAGATGGCCAGCGCGCCGATGGACGCGCTTTCGCTCGTGATGGTGGCAGCGGCCACAGGCTGGGCAAAGGCAGCACCCGACAACGTGGCGACTACGAGGAGAACTAGGCTGAGGATAGCTTTGTTGCAGATCATGATTTCCGGCTGGAATTTAAATTGAATTAGCAGTTTACCACTTCGCGTATTCGTTTGGCAACCTCCGCAAAGACAAATTATCTAGGATTAATACAGAATATCTAATAACCGTAATTATTTCTAGTCTGGACGGGCCAAACCGCCATTTCTGGGGTGCCATATAAGACCTGTTTAGAGAGTTTGCGTTCATCATTTCCTCGCCAACACGGGTTATTTTTGATGAAAATATTACCAGTTGGCAAGCTCGAACACCGCTCAATATCTCCGCAACACCGTGTCTGTCGGCGGCTTGGATTCATCTGGCTCAGGGTAATCCAATGTGTAATGCAGCCCGCGACTCTCATGGCGACGCAAGGCACAATCGACGATCAGCGAGGCAATCTCGACAAGGTTGCGCAGCTCAAGCACCTCGGCGGTCACGCGGAAGCTCCAATAAAATTCCTGCACCTCGCGCTTGAGATTGCGCAGCCGGGCCGCCGCGCGTTGCAGCCGTTTGGACGTGCGCACGATGCTGACGTAGTCCCACATCAGGCGGCGGATTTCATCCCAGTTGTGATAGATGACGACGAGTTCGTCGAGATTCTGCGCGTCACCGCTTTGCCAGGCGGGCAATGAAAAATCCTGCTCATGGCGATGTCCCAATGGCAATTTTCGCAACAATACATTCACAGCGCGATGCGCGACGACCACGCATTCCAGCAACGAATTGCTCGCCAGCCGGTTCGCGCCATGCAAGCCCGTGCAACCCGCCTCTCCCACGGCGCACAATCCGCGCAAGGTGGTCGCGCCGTTCACATCGGTCTTAACGCCGCCGCACTGATAATGCGCGGCGGGCACCACGGGGATCGGTTCCTTGGTGATGTCGATGCCGACACTGAGACAGGTTTGATGGATGTTCGGGAAATGACCGATGATGAAGTCTGCGGGCTTGAAGGAAATGTCGAGGAAGACACACGGGTCGCCCGTGCGCTTGATCTCATGGTCAATCGCGCGCGCCACGATGTCGCGCGGTGCGAGCGATCCACGCTCGTCGTATTTTTGCATGAACTGTTTTCCGTCTTTGCCAATCAACACCGCGCCCTCTCCGCGCATGGCCTCGGTGATGAGAAACGAGCGCTGCTGCGGATGATAGAGACAAGTGGGATGGAACTGGATGAACTCCATGTTCGCAATGCTCGCGCCCGCGCGCCAGGCCATGGCCACGCCGTCGCCGGTCGCGACTTTGGGATTGGTCGTGTATTGGTAAACGCGCCCGCAGCCGCCAGTGGCCAGCATGATGCGGTCGCTCCGCAGCGTGATGACTTCGCCCGTGGTTTCATTCAACGCATAAATTCCCAGCGCACGATCCTCGCTGACAAAGCCGAGCTTGCCCGTGGTGATGATGTCGATCGCGTAATGATTCTCCAGCAGCGTGATGTTTTTTTCCGCGCGCGCGGCAGCAATGAGCTTGTCGCTCATTTCCTTGCCCGTCGCATCCAGATGATGCAGCACGCGCCGCTTGCTGTGTCCACCCTCGCGCGTGAGATCGAATTCCGCGTGACCATTGACCTCGCGCTTGTCGAAAGAAACGCCCAGTGCCAGCAAATCCTCGATGCGCTGCGGCCCTTCGCTCACAATGGTGCGCACCACGTCTTCTTTGCAAAGCCCCGCTCCGGCCACCAGCGTGTCCCGCACATGTTGATCAATCGAATCCTCACCGCTCTGCACACACGCGATGCCGCCCTGCGCCCATGCGGAGTTGGAATCGGACGCCGACTTCTTCGTCAGTAATACGACGCGGCCATGCCTCGCGGCCTCAAGCGCAGCCGTAAGACCCGCCGCGCCACTGCCCACGACGATGAAGTCGTATTCAATCATAGAAGGCTTTCAACGCGATTGAATGCTGATGCAAGCTCCGCGCTGAAAACTTCAGCCTCGTTCCCAAGTTACCTCGATTGCAGAATCACGTCATAGGTCGGGCGCGTGGCGCCATCTTTGAAGGTCACGCCGCTGGGGCAATACGGAATTCCAGAGCTGTGCTGCTGTCCTCGCGTCGAGAGGGACTGGATGCCGGAGTCAGCAACCGGAGTGACCTCGCCAGCGTCGCAGACGCCGTTAGAATTTTGATCGCGCCACAGCGCCAGTCCATTCAGTTCGCTGCCCGAGATCATCCCATCTTGGTTGTCATCAAGGAGCGAGAGCGCCTC
>JAYVQB010000303.1:0-6513 GCA_043757085.1 Verrucomicrobiota bacterium | reverse complement strand
GGAGCTAATTGAACGTGGAAAATATGAGATGCCAAGATACGAGCTTCTGGCTCTCGAACGTCTCGGCAACCTGAAGCAAGGCGAACTTTAGCTCCACTTACAACGGCCATCAAAATCTAATCTGAAATACCATGAGCGAATCCGTTGCTAAGGCAACTTTAGACGCGACTTCCACAACGACAGCACCACCGCGCCGTCTGTGGCGGCGCATTCGCACCGTGCTCACGGGTCATGCGCTGTATGCCGGATTTAATTTCTTTTTCGATCAAATTCTTTACGTCTATGTGATCTACCATCTCGGCCTCATCGCCGGTGGCGCGGTCATGACGACATTATCAGCGCTGGGCTGTGCGGTGACGCTGCTGCTCTACGAGCGGATGAAAATTGATTGGGTCGGCGCTGGCAGCATCGCGGGACTCGCCACGCTGCCGCATCCTTCGTGGTGGCAGAGAATCATCAACTGGGCCGCAAAGCGCGGGGCGGTTTTCATCTTCGTCGCGCTGTGCTTTTTCCAGGACCCGTTCATCACCACAGCCTACTTCCGGCAGGGTCGCTTTAACGGGATCAATGCGCACGACTGGAGGATATTCCTCACCAGCGTGGTGGTCTCCAACTTCTACTGGACGCTGCGCTCCGGCGCGGTGGCTGCCATCGTTGTGGAATCATGGAATTGGCTCTCCCACTCATGAGCACAATCCGCGAACGGCTAAATGCCATTTACACGCCGCTGGATGAAGCCGTCGCACTGCTGCACGTGCGGCGAGCTTCTCTGGAGTCATCGTTCGTAGTGCGCCCTTTAGGGCGTTCAGAGGAAATGCAGAATACACGCCCTAAAGGGCGCACTACGAACGATGAGTCGCCGCAGTCCAGACCAGAGGACGAGCTTGAGAAGAAACTCGCGGAACGCGCTTGCGGTTATCTGCCGCGCAATAGTGCAACGCCAAACTACGAGCTAACACGATTCGTCTCCCTGACCACGTCTGTTGGGCTTACGCCACTCGTGGGGGAATTCACGCGTGACAAATTCGTTCATGGCAACCCGGACAAGTATGCTCTCGCGCATCTGACCTTCCACGACGGCATTGGCCGCAACGGCGGTGCACGCAACCAACGCTTGCGAATCGTGAATGTTGAAGAGTGGCACGGCCAACAACTGCGCGAAGTCCACACCTTCTGGAATCAACCGCTCCTTGAATTTCATCACGAACTGCTCACCCGCTCCGACATCGCTGACCGCATCAAGCTTGCTGATTCGTCAAGCTGGTTCTTCACCCACGGCCCGACCGCCCGGGAATACTACGCCGATTTCCTTGCCCTGTTCGTAGATCGCGCGGTCTTGTTTGAAACATTCCTGCTGACACCGCACGACGCACCCTTCACCACGGATATCGTGCTGCCTGCTTTCGAGACCGCTTGCGCCCGCATCGGAAAACGCCCCCTCATCTGCCGTCTCGATCCGCCAGACATGGAAGGCGATCCCTACTGGCTGCAATATCCGATAACGCTGATGCCGTTCGTGAAAGAGAAGCTGAAGGCGGCGGAGTGCTGACGCGTTGCGTCGATCTAAGCGGCGACGTGTCCTGACTCTTGCCCACATTTGGGTGGCCCCGAAGTTCAGCCTCAAAGAGACATAACATGCCAGCCCAGGGCAACGCCCTGGGTAATAATCAACAGAGCATGCAGCCCTGTAGGGGCGAAACAAGACCGTGCGGATGTCCCAGACATTGTTTCGCCCCTACAGGGCTGGCCGTTCTTTTCGACGATTACCCAGGGCGTTGCCCTGGGCTGGCATGTTTCAGGCCGTTGGCCTTCCGATTTCAGAAACCGAGAAGTGAGCGCAAGAGTCAGAACGCATCGCCGCAGTCCAAATCATTTTGCCAATTTCTCATACACCCCGAAGTCCGTGTAGAAAAACCGTTTAGCGAGCCAATACATCCAGTGTTTTTCGGGGATTTCTTCTTCCTTGATCCACTGACTTGGGCGCGGGGTCATGCTTTCGAGTTCGGCCATCGCGGTCTGCCGGACGGTGGTGTCGTGCGCACCGTGTTTCAATGCCAACTGCTTCACGAGGTCGGGGCGTTCGAGAACGATGCAGCCGCGCGTGTGCTGCGCGGAAGTCTCGCGGAAGTCTTTGAGGAATTCGGACTTCGTGAAGACTTCATAAATGCCGCGCTGGTCTTTGATGTTCTCGGTGGCGAACTGGATGATCGGGCAAGGCTCGATGTCGCCACTGGGGCCGACGTGATGGCTGATGCCGGTGGACATAGGGCAGAGCGCCTGGCCGGCATGATCGTAATAGGCATCAACAATCGCGATGGGTTTCTTCGCGCGCATGGTGGTGATAAAACGTCGCGCCTGCGTGATTTGTTCGGGACGGAGTGCGAGCTGTTCGTTGATCTTCGGGCCAACGGGGCGGTAGGTGTGATACCAAGTGTAGTGGACACCCATCGAGATAAGTTTTTCCAGCCAGGCTTCGCTGAGAAGATCGTCGAGATTGGTCTGGCAAAGACTGGTGGCCACGCCGGTGAGCAATTTGGCATCGAGGCAATTCTGCAAACCGCGCAACGTTTTGTTGAGCACGTCTTTCTTCCCCCGGCGTTCATCGCTCACGGTGCTGCTGCCTTCAATGCTGACCAGCGGGGTGGCGTTGCCGAGTTGACGCAGCGATTGCGCGACCTTCTCGGTGATGAACTGGCCGTTGGTGAAAATTTGGAAGTAACAATCGGGATGTTGCGCGATGAAGTCGAGCAACTCGGGATGCATGAATGGCTCGCCGCCGAGGATGCCGAAGAAGCTGTTGCCGTGTTCGCGCGCGTTGTTCACCGTGCGGTTCAGCGTGTCGAGATCAATGGCATTTCGCGGTGCTTCCACATCGACCCAGCAGCCCTGACAGCGGAGGTTGCAAGAGTTTAGGATGCTCAGATAGAGAAACGGCGGGAAGTGAATGCCCTGCTTCATTCGCTTCTTGAAAAGCATCACGGAACGTGCGCCCTTGAAGCCGAAGTTCCACGCGACTTTAGCGAGGCACTTCGGATCGACGGTGCTGAGGATGCGGTTTCCTAGTGCGAGAATCATGGAAGAAGGAAAGATGCTGGATACTAGTTGCAAGATGGCGGATGGCAACCGGATGTCAGTAATGTGGCACAGGCTGCAAGCCTGTGCTACACAGTCACGGAGCCTCCGTCCCATCTTCACCATACCCCGCGTCTTGCATCTTTTGGATCGTTTCCTGCAAAAGCGCAATATACCCATGAACATCCATCGAGTCCTCTTCCGGCTCGCCGTGCGCTGAGTAGAGCCAGCCGACTTCGTAGGGATCGCTCTTCACGATGCAGGCATCCACTTGCAACGCGGGATTGGTTCCGGCGAATGCGCCCTGCATCGTGCAATAGACATCGCTGGCGGCCTTGAATCCCTCCACGCTGCCGATGGTCTGGCCCGGTTCGATGGGATCGCCCGGCTTTACATTGAAACTGCTGTCCACCAGTTCGCCCAACATGCGGGTGGCGAATTTCGTGAAGCCCACGCGCCAGAGTCCGGCTTCGCCATCAACCGGGGCCATCCAGTAATGCGAGCGGGAGTAACGGTAGTTCTCGGGAAACCGGGCGGAGAATCGCGCGTGCTTGAAGCGGATGAAGGTGAGTGGCATGCAGGCCGCAAGGTTCAAGGTTCAGAGCGCAAGGTTCAAGGTGAAAATGTGCGCCAAGAGTTTTGATTGACGACGGGGGCTGCTTCGATTTAGCAAAGGGCATGAACTTTCCAAGAATTTACCTGATGGCTGCCGTGCTGATGGCGCTGGGCTTGTCATCTTGCGCTTCCTATCAGGCGGTGTTCGCGCCGCCATCGCCTGCGCCGGGCACGCGCGTGAACTGGCCGGTCGTGAACTACAAAGAAGTGCGTGCCTTTTGCTATGACTACACTGCGGACAAAAGCCCGTCATTCTTCATCAATGGTGTCATGCACAAGGGAGTGATGGATCCAAAAGGCGTGAAGTTGACCCCGACGCAAACGCAACAATTGCTGACTGCGCTCACCATCTCGCAGGGAAAACAGGATCGCACGCCCTGCTACAAGCCGCATCATGCCTTCGTATTTTATGACGCCGATGATAACGTGGCCGCAGTTTTCGAAATGTGCTTCGGCTGCAACAAGTTCGTCGCCACACCCGGTGTCCTGCCGGAATACATCAACTACGACGCGCTTTGGAAACTTACCGGCGAACTCGGCCTGCCCCTCGGCAAGGGTAATGAGTTCTACACCGATTCCGTCTGCCGTTATCGCGCTTCTCATTAACTCTTCATCAAACCCCAACACATCATGCAAATCATATCCTCACCCAACGCTCCTGCCGCCATCGGTCCTTATTCACAAGCCATCCGCACGGGCAATCTCCTTTTCTGCTCCGGCCAGATTCCAATCAATCCTGCTTCCGGAAAGATCGAGGCCACCGATGTCGAAGGTCAGGCGCTACAAGTCATCGCGAACATCGAAGCCGTGCTCAGCGCTGCGGGATTGAGCGTTCACAATGTAGTGAAGTCCACGATGTTCCTGCAAGACATGGCCGATTTCCCCAAGGTGAATCCGATTTACGAAAATGGATTCGACGGGCATAAGCCAGCGCGCTCCACGATTCAGGTGGCCAGTCTTCCTCTCGGCGCATTGGTTGAGATCGAGGTCATCGCGGAGTTCGTGTCAAAACAGGGATGAAGTAGCCACTGAATGTGGAAGATGGGACTTCTGTCCCGTCTGAGGTCGGCGGGTCTCGAGACCCGCCGGACGCTGTCGAAGCTGGAGCTTCAACTTCCAGAACTGTCGAAGTTTGTATCTTTCAGCTCCAACTCAATCCTCGTTGAAGAAACCGCCAAGGGGCGTCCACGTCCGTCTTGCATTCAAGGACGAACCCGTTACTTTCAGTCTTCATTAACCACTCACGAATGACCCACAAATTTTAATCCATAACCAATTCGCGTAGCTTCGGCTGCTGTCCACATCGAAACCGCTAATTTTCGCAACACAGGACATGCGCTCGACATACGCCCCGAATGGGGGCGTGTTGAAAGCGCTCCTGTGTGGGCTCTTAGCGGTGCCTGATGTGGGGCGTGTGTAGGCACGCCCCTCTTCATTTCAGGCACCAAATAAGGGTTCACATAAGGACAAGCCTCCCTGCTGACAGGGCTGATTCGCACGCAGCGAACAGCCATGTCAAAAAATCCAGACAAGGACGCTACGTCCTTCCGCTGGGGACCGGCCAGTCCCCATCCGCTTTCTCTAATGCGCACCGAACTGGTGTGGGATGGGAAATACGACGAATACGGAAACCGTCGAGAGGTGGACATCGCCTCGTGTTCGCTGCCTATGCAGAAGATCGAGACCGTGGACGAGCCGCGTCAGCGTGCCGCAGCCGAGGGGCAGATGGTATTGTTTGAAAAGAATGTAGCAAGGGCGGCCCGCCCTTGTTTAGAAACGCCAGATCAAGGGCAAGATGCCCTTGCTACGTTCCGCAACCGCCTCGTCTGGGGCGACAACAAGCTCGTCATGGCAAGCCTCTTGAAGGAGTTCAAAGGCAAGATTGATCTCATCTACATCGACCCGCCCTTCGATGTGGGTGCGGACTTCACGATGGAAGTTCCCATCGGCGACGGAAAGGAGACAGTGGAGAAGGATCAGTCCACGCTGGAAATGGTCGCCTACCGCGACATGTGGGGCAAAGGCACGGACAGCTACCTGCACATGATGTACGAGCGGCTCTCGCTGATGAAGGAGCTGCTGTCGGAGAATGGGAGCATCTACGTGCATTGCGATTCCAGGATGAATGCCTACTTGCGGCAAGTGCTAGACGAGGTGTTTTCAGGATTCAACTTCGTGAACCAAATCACCTGGCGGAGAACCGGTGCCCACAACGATCCCGGCAGATACGGAATGATTTCTGACACGATTCTATTTTTCACCAAAACGGAAAACTACCTTTGGAACCAGCCTTACGCCGAGCGTTCCGAGGAGTCGCTTGAAGCCTCATTCTCCTACGCAGAAAAGCCTGACGGTAGTTGGGTCAGGCTTTCAAAGGGTCAGACAGCTCCTGGTGGTTGGCGCAGATTTCAGTCAGTCACGCTTCGCAGTCCACATCCACGGCCAAACCTGCATTACGAATACAAAGGCTACATGCCTCATAGGAACGGCTGGTCAGTTAGCAGGGAGCGGATGGGAAAATATGACCGAGAAAACCGGCTTCTATTTCCTGAAAGCAAAGACGGAGCGATGCGCTTGAAGATGTATCTCGACGAATCACCCGGTATTCCAGTCCAAGACCTTTGGACGGACTTAGGGAAGCTCGAGGCAATTTCCACAGAAAATCTCGGCTACGCTACGCAAAAGCCCGAAGCCCTCATCGAACGCATCATCAAAGCCAGCAGCAATGAAGGCGATCTCGTGGCCGATTTTTTCTGCGGGAGCGGGACGACGGGCGCGGTGGCGGAACGGCTCGGGCGGCGCTGGATCATGGCGGACCTCGGGCGC
>JAYVQB010000302.1:0-1711 GCA_043757085.1 Verrucomicrobiota bacterium | reverse complement strand
CAGCCCCGATGGCCACGAAAAGAAGTAACAGGCTTGGCCCGCAGATGACGGAGAGCAAAACCACGAAAGCGATGAAGGGAAAACCGTAGAGAATGTCCACGACCCGCATCATGAAGTTGTCCACCGCTTTTCCCGCGAGACCGGAAATGAGGCCGTAAGCCGTGCCGATGATCATGGCCACCAGCGTGGCAACCACGCCCACAAGCAGGCTGATGCTGCCACCACAGAGTGTGCGCTGAAAAACATCACGACCCAAGGCATCAGTGCCGAACAAATGGCTCAGGCCCGGCGGCATACGGACCACTTCAAGATGCTGCTTAACTTGGGATTTGAAAAACAAAGCAGAACCTCCGATGCAAAGAATCACAATGATGACCAGCGTCCACAGGGCGACCATGGCCGTGGTATTTCTTCGCAGCCGTCCCCACATCTGGAGCCATGGCCCTGCGGATGGTTGCGCGACCACGGTTCCGGCAGCTTGGGCACTTGGGGCTAGTTCAATCTGGGGTTCGACCGGGTTCATGAATCGGTGAGGCGGATGCGTGGATTGAGCCAGGCTTGGAGGATGTCCACCAAGAGATTGAAAATCACGGTGAGTGTGGCGAACAGTCCGGCCAGACTCATCGCCACGGTATAATCCTTGTGCAGTGCGGAGTTGATGAAGTGCCTGCCAAGACCGGGCAGATTGAAGACGGTTTCCGTGACAAAAGATCCGCTCAACAATCCGGCGGCCAGCGGCCCCAGATAATTCAGCAGCGGCTGGCAGGCCAGACGGAAAGCGTGCCGCATGACGATCGCCCGCTCGCCCGCACCCTTGGCACGGGCAGTGCGGATGTAATCAGCCAACAGTGTTTCGCGCAAGCCGCCGCGCGTGAGCCGGGCCACCGCTGCGGCGCTGATGAGGCCCAGTGTGACGGAAGGCAGCACCCAGTCGCCAGTGTTGCCCCAACCAGCCGCATCGAACCATCGCAAATGCAGGGCAAAAACCAGCGCGATAATCGGTCCCAGCACCAGACTGGGGACACACACGCCCAGCGTAGCCGCCATCATGACGGCGCGATCTTGCAACTGCCCCGCCCGCATCGCGGCCAGTGCTCCAGCAGGTATTCCCAAAGCCATCGCGATGAGGAAAGCCATGCCGCCCACCGTGAATGAAACGGGTGCGCCCTGCGCGATGATGTCATTCACCGTCCAGCCTTTGAGCCTGTAGGAAACGGGAAAGTCGAAGGTGGCGAAGCTCTTGAGATTTTTCCACACTTGAACGACCAAAGGTTTGTCCAAGCCATAGATGCGCTCCAGATTTTCCCTCACATAAGGCGAGGACGCCTTGTCATTGGCGAAGGGGCTGCCCGGACTGAGCGCCATGATGACGTAGGTCAGCGAGAGGACTGTGGCGACAACGATGAGGCCCTGAATCAGGCGGCTGATGATGAAGCGGATCATGGCCAGTGAGTAGCAAGGGCATCCTGCCCTTGTGGGAATTTGGGCAAGGGCGGGACTCCCTTGCTACGAAGGTGAGAAATGAAGCGGATCATGGCCAGTGTGGCAGGGGTTCCCAGGGGCCGATGCTGATGGCTTTATAGCAGCGATACCCGATTTTGGATTCTTTCCAGTTTTGCACCTCAGCCCGCTTTAGTCGCGAGTCCATGCGCCAGAAAATGGGGATCATGGGCATATCAGTCAGCAACAATGCCTCGGCCTCTTGCATGGT
>JAYVQB010000301.1:0-1716 GCA_043757085.1 Verrucomicrobiota bacterium | reverse complement strand
GCCCCATGTGCAGGATCACTCCATACACCCCCCAGAAAAATACCGTCATCAATGCATAGGTCAGCCAACTCATACCTTTTTGTTTTCCTTTCTCGTTCACGTTTATATTTGTTTTCTTGGTAGTGAATTAATCACGAACTCCGCGTGCGACATCATTTAATTTTCTTCAGGCTTTCAGCGGGTGCCGCCTCGATCTTCTCGCGGATGCGCTCAGGAATTTCCACGGCCCGCATTTTCCCGCTGGCCTTGTCCTTGCGGACGCACACCGTCGTGATGCGCCCCTCCGCAGCCAGTTCTTCCCCCGTTTTTCGGATGCGGAAAAGAAAGCGCACCGCACGAGTCCGAATTTCTTCGATCAACACTTCCACCTCCACCTCGTCCTCAAAATGCAGCGGCGCGAAATAATCGCAGGATACATTCACGCGCGGCCAGCCCACCGGTTCGACCTCTGATGCGCCATCATTTTTTTCAAACACGCTCAGTCCGAGTGAGCGGAAGAAGGCATGTTCCGCGCGTTCCATGAAACGAAAAAAATTCGCAAAGTGCATGATCCCAGCCATGTCCGTGTCGGCAAATTGCACGCGGTCAGTATGGACGAAGCGATGATTCATGTGCAGTGCACCTACGCTTTGACCACGCAACCTGCAACGGGAAATTGCCTTGTGGAATCATCTGCCCCTGACCTGCTCATAAAAAGACTAGGCACTCCTCGCAAAGCCATAAGCAGCTTAGACCGAATGCAAGTGGGCGAGCCATGCTGGTAGTCTGAGCACCAGAAAATATTCTCAATTCAAGTGTTGTATGTGGAGACGTAACACCTTCTTGGGTCTGGAGGAACTTTTTGAAGCCGTGGCCTGGCTTCAACTCGGCTTTCATCACAAGCCCGTCGCCTTGCTGAACGTCGCCGGATTTTACGATCATCTTCTGGCCATGATGAATCACATGACCTCGATCGGTTTGCTCAAGCCACAGCATCATGAATTAATGCTCGTGGGAACGGAACCGTCGGAGTTGCTGGAACGCATGAAGAACTTTATTCCATCGAATGCCGGAAAGTAGCTCTGTTGACTGTTGATGCTGCGCGATGAGTGTTGGGGGCTGCTAGCCCTCAGTCGAAATCAAAGTGAGGGCTGGCAGCCCCCAACACCAATGAACAATCAGTCACTTGAACAAATTTCAATAGTCAAAGGCCATGAACGACTTCCTCACCTTCGAGAACATCAGCAAATCTTTCGGCCAATTGCGCGCCGTGGATCGCGTGACGCTCGGCATCGCGCGCGGTGAAGTATTCTCATTGCTGGGCCCCAGTGGCTGCGGAAAGACCACGCTGCTCCGGCTCGCTGCCGGGTTCACTTCGCCGGACAGCGGGCGCATCTTGCTCGATGGTCGCGACATCACAGCACTGCCGCCGGAGAAGCGTCCGGTGAATACCGTTTTCCAAAACTACGCGCTGTTTCCACATCTCAGCGTCGCGGATAACATTGGCTTTGGACTTCGCATTGCGGGCCGGGGCAAATCGGAAATCCGTCGTGAAGTCGCAACGATGCTCGATCTCGTGCGAATGGGCGATCAATCCGACAAACACCCCGACCAGCTCAGCGGCGGACAGAAACAAAGGGTCGCCATCGCGCGTGCGCTCATCAATAAACCGCAAGTCCTCCTTCTCGACGAACCGCTGGCCGCGCTCGATCTCAAGCTCCGCCAACACATGCTGGG
>JAYVQB010000300.1:0-6583 GCA_043757085.1 Verrucomicrobiota bacterium | reverse complement strand
CGCCACCGCAGTGGCCGCCCCGACTATATCTGCCACCGCTCTTGAGTTTATAGCTCACATTCCAAAGGGTAGTTTTCATCGTGTGTAGCTCACCGCACTGTCACCTGCCCGTTCATCAGCATCGGCAGCAGCCAGTCGCGCAGGGCCGTGAGGTGTTGGATTTGAGCCTGAGTAAATCAAACCGTTATCAGCACTGGTATTGGCACTCCCAATTGTATTGCCACGGGCGTGTAAATATCAATTTCCTGACCCGGAAGAATAAAAGACACGATGAGCGAGTAGCGAGTCTTTTTGTTAAATTTTCCAAGGTGGCATCGTTCACGCCACCACCCGACCGAAGGATGAACGGCGATGAACTCGGAGGAGGCCAACTCGGAGGCAGTGCCTGACCAAGTATCCGAATGGATGGAGCCGACATTGCGAGATTCGCCCATTTGCCAGTGTCCCGATGCACCTTCGGTTTTTTGGTAGTCTTCCTCTCTAGCTTTGTTATTTACATGCCTGACAAATTCTTCATAACTTTGTCCCGGGCCGTTCAACTCGAAGCGAAGTCCATGTGAAGCATAACGGTAGCGATCTTTCCAGCCGACTTCGCCGGGGCTGGGTTCGATGAAATACGAAAGCGTGATCCGCATCTGCATTTGCGACTCTCCGAGTTCACGCAAGACATCCACTGGCCAAGGTAGCGTGTAGATGTGCATGTCTTTTGAAACATAGCGGCTCTTATTTTTTGTAAAGGGCTGAAGCGTTGCTTGCGCGATCAATGAGAGCGAATTGGACGCGCATGACAACGCTCGTTCCAGATTGGGAACGCCGTAACCGCAGATTTTGGCAAGCCGATAGTATGCGCCTTTCGACTCATTCTGAAGGTATTTTCGGCGCTGGGTTTCCGTCCATTCCGCAGAATGGACCATGAGTCCCCGCACCGTTTCAGGCCAGGCGTCAGGGTAGGTGGATTGAATCCGAGCTGCCATCCAAGCGGCTTGGGCAGTCGCCGCACTGGTCGCATCGAATGCGGCGAACTCGGCAACCTGAGGATCATGATACGTGGACAGCAGCTTGAGGTCATCCGCATCGAAAATGCTATCGTTCGGTCCGCGTGCGACGTTGCCTCCCTCGAGCAGAATCTCTGGCTTGATCGGCCATTTACGATTCGGCCAAGTGCACGACGTTGAGGAAAATGGCGAGAGATCGCCCGCTTCGGCAATCGCCCGATATGATGCCAGCGTGGGATCCGTGATTCTGGTTTTTTCGGTATAGGCTCCGACGGTCAGCACATTCCAAGCCTGGGCTGGATCATGGATCTCGCTGGTGACATTTGAATCCGGGAATCGCTTCCAATCCTCCGGCTCCCGGATGTTACCGCCGCTGACAATGATTAGCCGCCGTTTGTCGTCGCTGTAACCGGAAGCCAGTTCATCAAGCTGACCAGACCAAGATGAGGGACGTCCTCGATTGAGTCCGTCCTCACTGGTGACGGCCATGCAGATGATCCGCTTTCTGCCGGGTGCTTGAATTTCTGCCCTGCTGATTCCCCGTGCGGTAAAGTGCCCCCACAGACGGCGGGGATTTTCCTCTGGTGGCGGCGGCAGAATTTTCGCCGACTCAAGACTGTGCCTGATGGTGATGGGTTGACGGCCCTCCAAGCATTCAAGCAGATCACCATACGCCGCCGTTCCGGCCATGAGTGTTCCGTGTCCGTGGTCGTCATGGGTTCCCCACTCGGGATCTGCCGCATGGCAATCTTCATCTGGGAGAATGGCCTCTAAAAGCCGATGCCCATTGTTGACCCCGTGATCAAGCACCAGCACCACTGTCTGACTATCATCCTCGAACTTGGTCCGGTCAATCAACTGGCTGACCGCTAGGGCCTGGTCCGCATTTTCCTGCTCAATGTAAAAAGTAGCTATCTGGCGGGCACTTCTAAATTCCGCGATGGAGTCTGAATATTCGATCAATGCCTCAAGTTTCGCTTTCGATGCAAAAATTAGCAGGACGGTTCTTTCGGGAAATGTTAGTTGTCCTTGCCCCAGTTCAATGCCTTGCGTCTCGCACACTGCCTTGAATCCCTCGATCACCCCAAGGTCTTCGCTGCTCAGCCAAGCTTCCACCCATTCAGGTGCAGCGCCGGGAAGCCGGTCCTCCGAATCCTGCCAGAACGAGACTTCCAGAATGGCCGCTCTGACATCGCCGATGCTTTCGATAAGTGGTCCGTTTTTTGGCGTCGTGGTTCCGTCCTTTTTCGGCCGGTTGTCCTGGGTGGCGTATTCTCGTGCTTTCTTGAGGAAATAAGCGTTTTTGTCCGATGGAATAAAAACCGTAGCCCGGGTGGTTTCCTTTCCAGCAACGCCTTCGACCCTCACGTTGAGCAGTTTGATTCCTGCCTTACGGGACTCCAGGCTTTTCAAGACGAGATCAAATCCCGGCTCACTGGCAAACTCCAGATAGACTCCGCTGCGAGCTGAATGTGCCACCGCCTTGCGCGATTCTGCCTCTGCCCACGCAGTGCTCAATGCGGTTTTCACATGTTCGGCGTGGCTTGGGCGGTCTTGTGGTCGCAGTCGTGGGCCTTCGCCGCCTTGCCGGGGACTGCTGTAATCGTCACGACTGTCGGATGGGCCGGGTAGGAACAAATGGGGAAAACGCTTCGCGGCCATAGGTCACTTGCGTTTGTGGGTCTGGATTCTCTCTCGGAGTGTTCTGACCAGACTTGCGGTTTCCACCTTTGCCTGATCCGTCAGGATGGCTGCTTTGATGGCGTCCCGGCAGGCGTGATCGATCTCGGCATGACTGAGGCCGTCGCTTTCTATGAGAATTGATTTCCAGTTTATACGTCCCTTGAAGCAACCCAGAACATTCTCCATCAGCCGCTGCCGCTCCACTTCATCGGGAAGTTCGTAGTGAAGCACGTCATCAAATCTGCGGAACAAGGCTTGGTCGAGCAGGGCGGGGTTGTTTGTCGCGCCGATGATCAGGCTGTCTGAGCTGTCCTGCTCAATGAATTGCAACAGCGCATTGAGCACTCGTCGCATCTCGCCGACATCGTTTTCCAGCGAGCGATCAGCACCGATCGCATCAAATTCATCGAAAAGATAGATGCCCGACTCCTCCCGGATCAAATCAAAAATCTGGCGCAGTTTGGCGCTCGTCTCGCCCATGAACTTCGTCACCAGCTTATCCACCTGGATGGTGTGGAGAGGCAGACGCAATTCGTGGGAAAGCACCCTCGCTGTCATGGTCTTACCAGTCCCGGGAGGACCGGCAAGCAGGATTTTCCTCCGGTTCGACATTCCGTGCTTTTTCAAATTCGCTTGTTGCCGAAACTCGAGAACGATCCGCTGGATGCGTTCTTTGAATGCCTCTGGCACAACCATAGCCGACAGCGGGAGATCGCTCTTCTGGGAGAGAACCATTCCAGCCAGATCCTGGGGGAACTTCAGCAGCGTGTTGCTGCCCCGTGTCCGTCGGGCTTTATCAATGATCTCCCGGATGTCGTGTGCCAAGGCACCGTGTCCCTGATGGGCTTCATGCGCCGCCACTTGAAGGGCAAGCGTGTAGAAGCGCTCGTCATCCTCGCTGAGATGGGAGCGGATCAAAGATTTAATTTGTTCGGCAGTGGCCATGGGATTTCGATTGGTAGAATATACGGATTGCGGGACTTCGTCGAGGTCGGAGCGGAGAATATTATAACGGGCGGATTCTTGCGAGCGTCACACCAAAGTCACCGCACCGTCACCTGCCCGTTCATCAGCATCGGCAGCAGCCAGTCGCGCAGGGCAGTGAGGTGTTGGATTTGTTGTTGGTTGGATGCACCAAGGTTCCACAAGGGAAGTATCTTCTCATTGAATAATTCGAGCAGGTTGTCTGGCGGGCAAGGAACCTTGAATTCCTTCATCCTGTTCCACTCAGCTCTTGGCATCTGCGCCCCGCCCCATTGCTTGGAGGTGGATTCAACGAACACATCGGAGAAGATAACAGACCCGAGAAACGCTTCCAACTTGGGTTGCTTGGCTCGAAGGACGAGAAGCTCGGACGTGCATATTCCCTCCATCGCTACTCTGACGACCTTGTGGAAATAGGGCCGGAGCTTTCCAAACAGGAAATCTCCAGTCTTGAACCTGCTTTTGAGGCTCGTTACCGACCCTGCAAAGTCCCACGCATCAAGAACGAATTGACGCCTCGGCACATGTTCAAGTCCTACATAGGGTGTGTCTAGGGTGACATCTTCTGGGGACACCGTCTCGCGAACATTTTCAAATAAAGCAGATAGCTCGATTACCACCCACCCCTGCGGAATCTCGCGTTTCAGGGTTTCGTGGTAGGTCATGGGGCCGCCGGAGGTGCGGTAGGGGTGGCCAGCTAGCTCTGGCTTGCCCAGCGGGGCGGCTTGGGCGGCGCTTATCGGGAAGTCATGCTGCACGAACCAGTAGTCGTAGAGCAGCTTCGCCATCCCCTCCAACTCCTCGTTCAGCCGCTGGTTCAGCTCGATCTTCTTTTCAATGAGGGAAAGAAATGACGCGATGGAAGCCTGCTCCTTTGGTGAAGGTAAGGGAACCTGCACATCATAGAGCCGTTCAGGTGATGTGTGTTTCACCTTGCTGCCAGATGCACTGCGCCTGATCTGCTCTCGAACTGGTTGCGTTTTGAAGACGTGGTAGAGAAACTCGACAAGCACGTCGCAGCTAAGTGATGTCACGAAACCAAGGCGTTGATTATGTAGAAACCGGCCGCTTTCTGGAATAATCGCCATGCTTCCCAGCAGCCCGTCTGTCTGCTCGGTCATCGCCACCACGATGTCATCCTTCTTCAGGAGATATTCCTGTGGGAAAGGCTCCGCATAGCATTTGTCCTTCTCGGCGTTTCGCTTGAATCCACCGCGTTCGTGGAAGTTACCAGGCGTGAGCACAACATAAGGGCCTGACTTCTTGAAGTGCTCTCCTTTGAATGGGAAGCCGTGCTTCACGTGGATTTTTCCACGCAGGCTTATGAGCGATCGTTTAGTCATGGGACAGACACGCCAGTTGTTTAGCGATTTGCTTTTCGATGTCCCGCGATTCACCGAATAAAGCAGTCAGTTTCCCTGATCGGTCCGCCAGCTCTTTTTCAAACTGTTTTGCTGTGATGGCTATGTGCTCAGTCTTCACCTCAAAATACTGCCCCGCACTTAGCGAGCAGTTCTTCGCGGCGATCTCTTCGTAAGTGACGGCGACGGAGAAGTCTTCGATGACTTCCTTGTGGTTGAAGACTCTAATAATTTGATCCTCGTCGGCGGTGGAGAGGAGGGTCTTTTGATTTTTCCCTTCCTTGACCTTCGCGCCGAGGTTGGAGGCATCAATGAGGATGACCTTGCCCTGGTTGGTGGCATCCAGAAAAAGGATGGAGACATTGGTGCCGGTGGTGGCGAAGATGTTGCTGGGCATGGAGACCACGCCTGCCAGCATCTTGTTTTCCACCAGATGTTCGCGGATGCCTTTCTCGATGCCGGACTGGGCGGTGATGAAGCCGGTGGGAACGACGATGGCGGCTTTGCCCTTTTTGTTCAGCGAATGGATGATGTGCTGAATGAAGAGCAGGTAGATGGCCATTTTGTCCTTGTCCTTGTTCGGCACCCGTGGGATGCCGGCGAAGAAGCGCTGCTGGTTGGCCTTGGTGTCGAGCTGGTCGCGGAAGTCGGAGAAGTCGAGCTTGAAGGGCGGATTGGAGACGACGTAGTCGAACTTCCGCAGGCTGTTACCGTTGTCCTCCTTGTGATAGGGAGAGAGGATCGTATTCCCCTGAATGATGTGGGGGATGGAGTGGACGAGGTTGTTCAGGATGAGGTTCAGGCGCAGAAGGCTGGAGGACTTCTGGGATATGTCCTCAGCGTAGAGGGTGCAGCGATCCTCGCCGATGGCGTGAGCGAGATTCATCAACAAGGTGCCTGAACCTCCGGCGGGATCGTAGCAGGTGACATTCTTCACCTGCTGCGGCACGAGACAGGCGGCCATGATCTTGGCCACGGCGTGGGGCGTGTAATACTCGGCATACTTGCCGCCGCCGTCCTTGTTGTAGTCCTTGATGAGGTATTCAAAGAGCGCGGCGTAGAAGTCGAATTTCTCCGCGAAGATGCGCTCGAAGCTGAAGGGGATTAATTTATTGATGATGGCCTTGGCGAAGTCATCCCGTTTGGAGGCGACGTATTGGGTGACGGGATCGAAGAGGACGATCTTCTGGCCGTCGTTGGTCTTCACGGAGAAGATGTCGGTATTCAGCTTCGCGATGTCGAGCAACGTGGCATCCAGCGTGGCGGCGAAGTCTTTGTCATTCTGTTTTCCCCAGAGCGTGGATAGGAAGTGATCGGGCTTCAGCCGGGCGGTGCCTGCGCCGAGCTGCATGAGCAGGAGTTCGTATTCATCTGCGGGCATGGCACGCAGGGCGTCCTCCCATGATTTGGCCTTGGCGAGGGAAGGCATAATGCGCTTCACCTCGTGGGCGAATTTGTCATTGAGGAACTTGTAGAGGAAGACCTGGGTGATGATCTTGAACTCGTTGCCATCGTTGCCGAGTCCGTAGTTGGCACAGACGCCTTTGAGGTCGTCGATGA
>JAYVQB010000299.1:0-1731 GCA_043757085.1 Verrucomicrobiota bacterium | reverse complement strand
TTGGTTCAGTGGGGCTGTGATCATAAGGTATTCCGTGTTCGTCTAACCAATTGTATGAGTGATTTTTGGGGACGATTCCATAAATCATAACGTGATCGTCACCAACATCGTAGTAAACTCGGATCTCGTCCACCCGAAGCCGATACTGCGGGAGCTTGAGCGCGCGCAGTCGCTTGATCCGACTCTTGCTGGCCTTCTGGGGTGCGTGCGTGAGATGGGTGCGTAACGCCTCAATGACAGACGCCCTGTGGCGAGCATCCAAAGCGCGAAGGTCGTTTTCTGCGTTTGTGGTGAGGCGCAACTCATACATTTAGCTAGATTGTAGCTATAATTCTCCGCGCGTCAACCTCCATTTCAGTTCTCTGGAGGCAAACGGGAGTGCCCGGAATGCCTGTCCCCTAGTGCTTTGTCCCCTAGTGCTTATTTTCTTACATAAAAGGACAGGCACAAATGTCATTCGAGACTGTCACCCGTTCGGTGTTCACGCTTCAGCGTGTCTGGAAGAATTCTCACGCTCAAGCGTGAACACCGAGCCGGATTCGTGCGAAGCGAGACGCATCGCCCACGTTTTAATATTTTGTATTTCATGCCGGAGGCATCTAAGCATCCTAGCCGGGGGTTAAGCCATGCGACACCCCAGGATAGGAGGGCTTCTTATCTATCGACCCCGACTGGGGTGGCAGCCGGAATGGAGACGACGTTTGGGAGTGGCTATCCTCGCTGGCACACCCTCCGGGGTGCGAGATATATCGAAAATCCAAACCGGTGGTGTCATCCGCTGCGCAGCATCGACCACCGGCTACGGTGCTCAGATGCCTCCGGCATCCCGAAAGATTACGCCGGGAGCGGAAAGGTGGAGTGAACTTCCAAATCACGACGTTTGGCACAAACGTCCTACATCATCCTGTGTCAGACGGCCAAACTTGGAATTTCCTCATGGATCGAGCGAAGCCACCCCATAGAATGTGACTGACACACCACGCGCTCGGATTGGGAGTAATCCCGAATCACACTTCTCTTACAATGGGATCATTTGCATTCTTCAATTAGTCAAGACATGTCGCCTGTCCCCCTTTTTCAAGTTTGACCGCGCGAGCGCGACTCGTTCCTCTGCCGCAGAGCGGCACCCGTCTCTTAGCCCGGCCTTGCAAGGCCGGGAATGATGCGATGATTATCCGCGTCGCAGAGCGACGCTCGAACCCTCACGCACTAGAACCAGTTCGAGCGTCGCTCTGCGGCGCAAACAACAAGACGTAGATACCCAGCCTTGAAAGGCTGGGCTAAGAAACGAATGTCGCTCTGCGGCATATTGCCAACGAGAAAACATCCCGTAGGCATTTATTCATGGCGAAGACGCGTGTTCTTTCCAAGGGACAGGCACTTTGCGTTCAGTGGTGGCTCTTTATTTCAGATCAGCTTCAATGGCATCAAGTGTCCGCCACTGTCCGCTGGCAGCTTGCGCCCTAGATTCCGCAATGCGCTGCACGAACCGTTCGTCGTTCTCTATCTTGTAGTCGATCCAATCATCTTCGGTGGCGAAGCCAATGATGATCGCAGCAGGCCGACCATGTCGCGTGACAAGCACACGATCATTGCACGCGCGATTAACATACTCAGATAGTGAGTCCTTAACTTGGTTCAGTGGGGCTGTGATCATAAGGTATTCCGTGTTCGTCTAACCAATTGTATGAGTGATTTTTGGGGACGATTCCATAAATCATAACGTGATCG
>JAYVQB010000298.1:0-1736 GCA_043757085.1 Verrucomicrobiota bacterium | reverse complement strand
ATGAACTTGTGCGCTGGGCTTGGAATGAACCCGAGGAACTCAACGACTATCTTCTTCATGTCTTCCCGGTTTGCAACCCGACCGGCAGGCAGGCAGGCACGCGTCATTCGCGCGCGGGGCTTGATTTGAATCGTGAATTCTGGCGGGGATCGGAACAGGCCGAGGTCATCTATCTCGAAAACGAACTGCGCCGCGAAAAATACGACGGTATTATTTCGCTCCACTCGGATGACACTTCCGATGGCGTGTATGGTTTCGTCAGCGGTGCGCTGCTCAGCGAGCATCTGCTGGAACCCGCACTCCGTGCCGCCAGCACGGTGCTGCCGCGGAATCTTGCGAACAAGATCGACGGCTTTCGGGCCGAGCGCGGAATCATTCGCGAAGGCTACGACGGTGTGCTGGCCGCGCCGCCGGAACAGAGTCAGCGACCGTTGGAGATTGTCTTTGAGACTCCGGCCCTTGCCCCGTTGCCGCTTCAAGTTGAAGCTTCCGTGCTCGCTGTGAAGTCCATCCTGGCGGAATATCGCGAACTGCAAGCTTTCGCGGCCAATCTTTGAATCAAACCTCAAAAATCATTCTACTTTTATGAAACGCAGAACCTTCCTCTCCTTACTTCCTGCCACGACATGCATTGGGATATCAAGTTGCCGACACAAGTCTGACCCCAACGTTGTGCGATTCGGTCATTTCCCGAATGTCACCCATGTTCAGGGACTGGTAGCTCATCAGCTTTCGCGTCGCGGTGAAGGTTGGTTTGAAAAACGGCTGGGGGTCAAGATCGAATGGTTCACTTACAACGCCGGTCCATCGGCCACGGAGGCCATTTTTTCTGGTTCGCTGGATGTCACTTACATTGGTCCCAGTCCGGTGCTCAATGCTTATGCGAAATCCGCTGGCGATGAGATGCGCGTGCTCGCGGGCGCAGCCATTGGAGGAAACTCCCTCGTGGTGCGCGCGGACGCTGGCATCAACCAGCCGGAGGATTTTCGCGGCAAAAAGATCGCCACGCCCCAGCTTGGCAACACTCAGGATGTGCAGGCGCGCGCATGGCTCGCCGAACATGGCATCAAGGTCACGCTTACAGGAGGCGACGCCATGGTGCTGCCCACGGAAAATGCGAATCAGCTCGCGTTGTTTCAGAGCAAACAGATCGATGCCGTATGGACGGTGGAGCCGTGGGTCACGCGCTTGGAAATGGATGCCGGCGGCAAGATCTTTTTTGAGGACAAGGGCACAAGTGTTACCCTGCTCGCCGCCAGTGCTGCGCTGGTGAATGATCGGAAGGATCTGGCGCAGAAGCTTGTCGCCGCGCATCGCGAACTGACCAAATGGATTCAAGAGCATCCGGTCGAGACCAAGGCACTGGTCAAAGCCGAGCTTACCGCCTTGATGAAAACCGCGCCCAAGGATGAAATGCTTGACCGCGCCCTCTCACGTGTCGTCGTGACCGATGCCATTTCGCGTGAATCACTTGATCGAATGGTTGCAAATGCGAAGAGCGTAGGTTTTCTCAAGGGCATCCCAGATCTCTCAAGACTTCTGCCCTCACTCTGACCCCAAATGGACATCCAGGAAGAACTCCAAAACATCGTGCCCGCCAAACTCAAGGTGGACGATGTCTCCAAATCATTCGCCGCGCGTGGCCGTCGCGTGCAGGCGCTTGATCATGTGAACTTGGAAGTGGGCGAAGGGGAATTCGTCTGTCTGGTCGGCCCCAGCGGTTGCGGCAAAAGCAC
>JAYVQB010000297.1:0-6648 GCA_043757085.1 Verrucomicrobiota bacterium | reverse complement strand
GCGATTTGCCGCATCTTCTCGGCACGCGCCCTCGTCATTATGTCCGACATGGCGCAGTCGGACAACGACTTCTTTAACTCGTCGGCTACGAAATTGGTGCGGGTATTTGATTCTTGCATGGAGAGCTTGATACGAAGGGCGAAAAGTTAGGCGCGGGAAAGGGCGTTGGCGGAAATAAAGATGTTGCGGATGCGGAATTCAACAGGGCTTTCCTGGCAGAGAATAGCCTTGAGTCGGGGTGTTTTGGCTGCAAAAAAAGGTTTCACCAACGCCCTTGCAGAGCCTTTGGCCCAGACGGGTGCGAACCAGCCTTGTGCGTGGGCCAGTGTTACAGCAACTGAGGCAAGGTAGGCATCAGCCAGTCCTTCATCCCGCAAAATAGAAACTATCAAAGGCGGTTCATCAGCGATAAGGCTCGCGTCCGGTTGATGCCGGAAACGATCCAGAAAGTCACGCACTGCATAACCGAAGGCACGCTCGCTCGTTACATGGGCAGCGTATTCGGCAAGAGAAGTGGTGTTGGCAACTGGCATAAACTTACTTTCGTGAAAGTTCATCGCTTCATTAAAATATCTGAATCAGAAATCACACATCCAAGTTCCGCACATTCAGCGCATTCTCTTCAATAAAATGCTTTCGTGGCTCCACGACATCGCCCATCAAGATGGTGAAAATGCGTTCGGCTTCTTGGGCGTTAGATTCGTCGAGTTGAATCCGGAGCAGCGTGCGCTTGTTCGGGTCCATGGTGGTCTCGAAAAGCTGTTTGGCGTTCATTTCTCCGAGACCTTTGAAGCGCTTGATCTCCATGCCGCGTTTGCCGATCTCCATGACTTTGTCAAGGATGCCGGGGATGCTGAAGACGGGATGGACTTTCGCATTGTCCCCATCGCCTTCGATGACTTCAAACAACGGTTTATCCTGGCTGCTGAAGTGATCGACATGCAAGCCGAGTTCGTCGAGCTGCTGGAAGCGCTTCTTCATGCCGTGGGCTTCGTGAATCTCAATCAGGCGAGCGCGACGATGGGCTTTGAGTGCGGTGACGTTACCATTGCCATTGGCACCAGCGGCTTCGTCCGGTTTAGCGAAGAGATGGAGGTCGTGATTTTCTTTCGCGAATGCGGCGAGTTGTTCGTTGCCGAGGAAATAATGGACATGCTCTTCATTGCCGTCGCGGATCATCACGAGGTAATGCGGGAGGTTACCCGTCGCTTCATCGCGAGCTTGAAGATAAGCCTCGAAGTCGCCGCCGTGACGCCGGATGATGTCGGCGAATTTGGCGACTGGGACGAGTTGTTCCAAGATGGCTTTCAAGCGATCGGCCTCGACCTTGCTGTTGTCAGCCATGTTGCGCAGGCTGATTTCACCAGAGCCGAGTTCAAGCAAAATGGCATCCATCTCGGAGTCGCTTTGGACATATTCCTCGCGCTTCTTTCGCGTGACTTGATAGAGCGGCGGCTGCGCGACATAGACGTGGCCGCGCTTCATCAATTCCGGCATCTGACGGAAGAAGAATGTCAGCAACAGTGTGCGAATGTGCGAGCCGTCCACGTCAGCATCCGTCATGATGACGATTTTGTGATAGCGGAGTTTGTCGATGTTGAAGCTGCCTTCGACCTCGCTGTCGCCACCGATGCCGGTGCCGATGGCGGTAATCATGGTTTGAATTTCTTTGTTCTGGAGAACTTTTTCCAGACGCGCTTTCTCAGTGTTGATGAGCTTTCCGCGCAAAGGCAGGATCGCCTGATTGTGACGATTGCGCCCCATCTTCGCGGAGCCGCCGGCGGAATCACCTTCGACGATAAACAACTCTGTCTTCGAGGGATCGCGCTCAGAACAGTCAGCGAGTTTGCCGGGCAGACCTCCGCTGCTCATCGCGTCCTTGCGGATGGCTTCGCGGGCCTTGCGTGCAGCTTCGCGGGATTTCGCGGCGATGATGATGTTCTTGATGACTTCAATCGCGACATCCGGGTTCTCGTCGAAGAAACGCAGCAGACCTTCATAGACGATGGAGTTCACCACGCCTTCGACCTCGCCGTTCACGAGCTTCACCTTCGTCTGCGAATTGAAACGCGGATTGGGCAGCTTCACGCTGAGCACGCAGATCAATCCTTCACGGCAATCATCGCCCTCAATGTCGGGCAGCTTGTCTTTGAATGCCTTCGGGTTGGCATTGATGTATTGCTTCACGGATTTCGTGAGTGCGGTCTTGAGGCCGGAGTAGTGCGTGCCACCATCGGGATTCGGGATGGCATTGGCAAAGCAGAGCGTCTGCTCGCTCAGGCCCTTGTTATATTGCAATACGCAATCGATGAGAATGAACTTCGGTTTGTCATCAATGACCACTTCGCGGCGGCCAGCAATCGCGATTGGCTCCGGATGAACCTTGTCTTTATCCGCGCCCATCTCGCGCACGAATTGCTTCACGCCCTCGTTATAGATCAGCATCTCCTGTCGCTCAGGAGCCATGCGCTCGTCGGTGAGCAAGATGCGAATACCGGGATTCAAGAAGGCGAGTTCGCGCAGACGCACGAGCAGGCGATCAAAGTTAAACGCGGTCGTGATGGTGAAAATCGTCGCGTCCGGGAAGAACGTGATCTTGGTGCCAGTGCGCGGCGTGCCGTCTTGTTCACCGAGAATCGTGAGCGGCTCGGTGGTTTTGCCACGCTCAAAGCCGATGGCATAAATTTTGCCGTCGCGATAGACTTCGCACTTGAACCAGTCGGAGAGCGCGTTGGTGCATTTCGCGCCGACGCCGTGCAGACCGCCAGAGAACTCATACGCGCCGTCGCCGAATTTGCCGCCTGCGTGCAGGCTGGTGAGCACAAGTTCGACAGTCGGAATCTTTGCGACCTTGTGCATCTCGACGGGAATTCCCCGACCATCGTCTTCGATACTGATGGAGCCGTCGCTGTGAATAGTGACGGCGACGTTCTTGCAGTTGCCGGCCAGATGCTCGTCAATGGAGTTGTCCACCACTTCGAAAACGCAATGATGCAGGCCGCGTTCATCGGGATCGCCGATATACATGCCGGGGCGAAGTCGGACTGCTTCGAGGCCTTCGAGTTTCTGAATCTGATCCGCGCCGTAAGCTTGGTCTGCGGCTACGTGAGTCGTGTTCTGGAGGTCGGTGATTTCGTCTGGCATGGGAGTCTTGGCTCAATGAAAATGCACCCGTCTGACCTGCGATGACGGACAGCGGCGGGATACGCGTTCCAGAGTAGCGAGCGAAGGTAAACGCGCCAATTTTTTTACTGAAAATCGAACTAAAAAAGCGACTGCTTTTAAGGGCTTGAAGCTTGACATTTCAAGACGCCTTTTCGCAGTTTGATAGCGTATTTTTTGGCTCCACAAGCACCGTGAAATTCGACTGGACTTTGACGCATGTGATCACTTCCGATTTTGCAAACATCCTTGATTCGAGTATCACCCCGCATGTCAGAGACAACACATTTTGATTTCGCCATTCTCGGGGGCGGCAGCGCCGGTTATGCGGCAGCGCGCACAGCAGTTGATCTGGGGATGAAAACGGTGGTAATCGACGGCTCGAAGGAACTGGGGGGCTTGTGCATTTTGCGCGGATGTATGCCGAGCAAGACGCTCATTGAGTCAGCGAATCGCCAGCTTGCCATCCGACACGCAGGGGAGTTCGGTCTCAAGGCCCACTCAGAGAAACCAGACACTCTGTTTATACGTGATCGCAAACGTCGGCTCATTTCTGAGTTTGCTGATTATCGACGCGGGCAGCTCGAAGATGGACGATTCACTTTATTGAGAGGACTGGGGCGATTTGAAAATGCCAGTGCTGATTTGCTCCGCATTTCCGTGACGATGCAGGACGATTCTACGCAGGAGATTTCCGCTGGCACGGCACTTGTCGCGACAGGTTCGACGATCAGTGTGCCTGCACTTCCTGGATTAAGGGAGAGCGGCTTCTGGACGAGCGATACCATACTCGATGCCGAAAAAATTCCCGACTCATTCATCGTTCTCGGTGGCGGTGCGATTGCGCTGGAGATGGCGCATTTTCTGGACGGCATCGATCGGAAAGTCGTGGTGCTACAACGCAACACGCAACTGCTCACTGGAACCGATGCTGATGTGGCGGATGTCTTGCTTCACGCCTTCACGAAGCGTGGCGTGACAGTAAAATGCGGAACATCTTTGCAGCATGTCGAGAAGACTGCCGCTGGGAAGCGGGTGGTGTTTATACAAGACGGCAAACAGCAATCCGTGGAGGCCGCAGAAATTCTTGTGGCCCTCGGCAGAAGACCCGCGCTGGAACACCTAGGGCTTAATGCAGCAGGAATAGACCATGCCAACGGCTCGGTAAAGGTCGCGCTCACTCAGCAGACTTCTCATCCACACGTCTTTGCAGCGGGCGATGTTTGCGGTCCACTGGAGGTCGTTCATCTGGCGATTCAGCAGGGCGAAGTCGCCGCGAAGAATGCGGCGAGCTTGCTTGGAGGCAAACCTATGCTGCACCGCATGGATTATCGCTGCAAACTCTTCGGTGTTTTCACGCAACCCGAGGTAGCTTGCGTGGGATTGAGTGAGATGGAAGCCCGGGCGCAAGGGTTTAATATCGCCGTCGCGAGCCATCCGTTTGGCGACCACGGAAAATCCATCGTGATGGGCGAGATGGAGGGTTTTGTGAAATTAATCGCGGATGCTAAAAGCGGCATCATCCTCGGCGGCGCGGTCGCGGGGCCACACGCAACCGAGTTGATTCACGAAATCGCTGTGGCGATTCATCTTGGCGCAACCGTTATCGCCCTTGCCTCCGCGCCGCATTACCACCCGACGCTTTCGGAAATTTGGACCTATCCGGCGGAGGAACTGGCTGAAAATATAAAAAATAATTGAACGAAAATTAATTTCAAAAACTTCCGCGTCCATGATTGACACTCTATTGAGCTGATGATTAAGCTCTCACAATGCTCAAACAAATTATCGGACAATCAACGGGAGGCAGCCGGACGGATGCCCCAGCCACACTGGGCGCTTCATCCCCGACTTCATCGCTCGCCTCCACAACCACTCCAACCTCAAACCGACCCTCCTCCAACAATTTTACCATGACCTCCAGCAAAAACGTCCTCTCTAACGATGTCGAAATCAAAGGCTCCATCCGCTTCTCTCATGATCTCATCATTGATGGCAAGATTGAAGGCGAAGTGCAGTCTGATGGTTCGCTCACTGTCGGAGAAAATTCTCTCATCAAGGGTGAAATCAAAACCCGCGCCGTGACCATTTTTGGAAAAGTAGAGGGCAACATCACCGTAGCAGAACGCTGCGAACTTAAATCCAACGCGATTCTTATTGGTGATGTCACCGCCGGAACCTTGTCCATTGAAGAAGGTGCCACCTTCCTTGGCCGCTCGCAAGTCGGCAAAGGCGCCAAGGCCGCAGCCGTAGCGACCAGTTCCGGCTCCGCCGCCAAATCTCAAACCACAGCGTAACGCATTTTTGTGTTCGGCAAATTTCTAGGGAAAGAGAACCAGAAATCCTCGCTGCCGAATAATCAAATCGAGGTGGCCTGTCCGCTCTGTGGCGCGGTTCAGCGCGAGCCTCGTCAGGTGGTCACCACGTTTTGCCGGGGTTGTGGCGAGCACCTGCGGATCGATAAGACACGTGTCGTCGCGTCTTCAAAAATCAATCCCGTCCCTAGCACGGTTTATCCAGCTGTTCAGGATGATTTTTCCACGACTCAAAGTTATCTGGAGTCGAGCGTGATCTCGCAGATTACGGATGTTACTGATCTCGAGAACAACGACTCCGCGTCAAAAATAGTCGCATTTAAGAAGCCCGCCTCCGGCAAGCAAGTGGCCCCGCAGAGCACCCTTCACAAGATGATGGAGCAGGGAGGCAATCTTCAGCATTATTTCAAGAAAATCGAATGCCTCGACTGTCACAACTTTTTTAAAGTCGGTCGATCTGCGAAATCCACCAACTGTCCGGAGTGTGGAGTCTATATCTGCCTGGAGAATTTCGAGATCAATTTGATCTCCACCACCCCCATCCGCACCCGCGGCGACGTGCTTGTCAGAAGAAACGGCAATCTTAGCACCACTGAAATTCACTGCCGGAATCTCACTGTTCAAGGAAGTGTTTCCGGAAACATCGACTGCACGGGTGAATTCAACATCAGCACGAGCGGAAAGCACATTGGCAGCGTGAACTGCCATCGCATGGTAATTGAAAAGGGTAGCGACATCCATTTTCTCAACACCATTGTGGCCAATGAAATCGAGGTGCGCGGCATTATCTTCGGCAACATCCAATGCAACGGTTCCGTCATCATCACTGTCACCGGCAGGGTGAATGGTGATGTCACGGCGCATTCGGTGTCCATCCAGCCGGGAGGACAGCTTGATGGAGCCATGCACATTCTCCGCTCAGGTCTGCCCAAACAGCCGACTTCAGCGAATCAGCCTCCATCCCCAGCTCAAGAAGTATCAGCACCAGCGGCGGGGAGACATGACTAAGCGGCTGTCTTGTGTTGAACTCGTCAATGCTAAAAGACAGGGTAAATCAGGCGTCTGCCTTTGATCGAAGCAAAGAGCAAGGAACTGCTCGTCAATTGAAAACAGCCGCTGCGTTTGAAAAAAAGGCGACTGTATCAATCCTTCGCGACCCGCAAGGATCGTA
>JAYVQB010000296.1:0-1738 GCA_043757085.1 Verrucomicrobiota bacterium | reverse complement strand
AATGCCGCGAGAAAGGCAAGCTGCGCATTGAAGGCAAGGAATACGTCATGAAGGACGGCGACGTGGTGGAGTGGCGGTTCAATGTGTGAGTTGCGCGCTGGTGTTGGGGGCTGCCAGCCCTCTCATGACTGAGGGCTGGCAGCCCCCAACACTTCTTCAGAAAAAGTTTTGAGAAGACTTGCGCTTGCGCTGTCTCATACGACCTGTGCCGCTCATTTCGTTCTCATGTTGAAATCTAAATTCCTCCTTCCCGCTGTGCTTGTCGCCCTGTCCGGCGTCGTCTTTGCCCAGCAAACCGCAGAAAAATCCGCTGAACCCGCCGTCGCGCCTGCTGTTGCCGTCGTAAGCCCTGATGAAGTGCAGGAGCCATGGAAAAGCATTGTGCGCATTGAGGCCTCCTTCCTCATCCCCGACTACCGCACGCCCTGGCATGCGGGCCAGCCCACGGGCGGTTCCGGCACCGGCTGGCTGGTTGGCAAAAACAAATTCATCACCAACGCCCACGTCATCAGCAACAGCACCAAGCTGGTCATCCGGCTCATGGACAGCCCCGAGCCGTTTGAGGCGCGCATTCTTTTCATCGCGCATGATTGCGACCTTGCGATGATCGAGGCGGTCAATCCCAAGCCCTTTGAAAAACTCAAGCCGCTCGAAGTAGGCGGCGTGCCGAAGCTCAATACCGAGGTCACCGTGGTCGGCTACCCCATCGGCGGCGAGCGCGTCAGCGTGACACGCGGTGTGGTCTCGCGCATCGATTTCCAAGGCTACTCGCACAGCGGCATTGACCAGCATCTGGCCATCCAGATTGACGCAGCGATCAATCCCGGCAACAGCGGCGGCCCTGTGCTGCAGGAGAACAAAGTCGTCGGCGTGGCCTTCCAAGGTTACAGCGGTGCGGTCGCGCAGAACGTCGGTTACATGATTCCCACGCCTGTCATTGGACGCTTTCTCAAGGACGTGAGCGACGGTCAATACGATAACTACACGGACATCGCCGTCTCGCATTTCCCCATTGAAAATCCGGCGCAGATCAAGGCATTGAAGCTCGAAGACAATGGCATGGGCGTCATGGTCAGCCGCGCGGAAAGCGCCGGTGCGGCCAGCGGCAAGCTGAACACGGGGGACGTGATCCTCGCGATTGATGGAAACCCCGTCTTCAACAACGGCCTCATCAAAGTGGACGGCGAGATGATGGACATGAATGAAATCGTCGAGCGCAAGTTCGCCGGGGACAACATCACGCTCGACATTCTCCGCGATGGCAAAAAAGATAAGGTGGACATCACCCTGAAACGCTTCCTGCCTTACCTCACGATGGGGGAGCAATACAACCAGCGTCCGCGTTACGTGCTCTTTGCGGGCCTGCTCTTTCAGCCCATGGATCGCAATCTGATGGAGGCCCACAGCATTCGCGATCCGCTCGTGAGCTACACGTTCGACAACTATCTCAGCAAGGAAATCTACAAGGAGCGCCCCGAGGTCGTCATCCTCACTTCCATCCTGCCCGACGAGGTCAACAGCTATCTCCAGGGCTTCCAGCAAAGCATCGTCGATGAAGTCAATGGCGTGAAAATCAAGACCCTCAAGGATGTCGCCGAGGCACTGAAAAAGAAAGAAGGCGACGGCAAGTTCATCGTCATCAAGCTGCTGGAAAAGAACCGCCCGTTGGTGCTCAAGCGCGAACTCGCAGAGGCCGCCCACAAGCACATCATGAAAACCTATCGCGTCGAGGAGGACA
>JAYVQB010000295.1:0-6689 GCA_043757085.1 Verrucomicrobiota bacterium | reverse complement strand
GCCAGCGCAGAAGCGTCTGCTTCTTCCATTCAATGCGTTTATCCCGCCGGGGCTGGTCTTGCTCCGTCATGCCACACTCCAGATTTAGTCAGCGCAACGGGCGCACCTTGATCTCCACGCGGCGGTTCAGTGCTTGATCCTCAATGCTGCCGTCGGGCACGAGAAGTCTTGATTTTCCAAGCCCGGACGCTTGCACGCGCCCGGTATCGAGACGCAGCGAACGCACCAGCCATTGCACGACTGCGTTCGCGCGGCGCTGGCTGAGGGCGTTATTGTATTCAGCAGTGCCAAAGTTATCCGTGTGACCTTCGATGATGAAACGGTTATTGGGATTGCGCTGAATGAGCAAGCCGAGCTTCATCAGGCTGAGCCGCGCGCTCTCGGCAAGTTCATCGCTGCCATATTCAAAGAGCAAATCCGTCGGCATCAAAATCGGCGCAGTGCTGGCATTGACCTTCCCGCCACGGTTCACGAGGTCATCGAGATTGCTGAAACCCTGCACGCGTTTCGCCGCTTTGTTGCCGGCGTTCTGCTGATGATTGAGCCGGTCGATGAGCTTGCTGTCCACACCTTCATTTTGTTTGTCCGGCGCAGCGGGCAGCATCAGTTGCTTGCTGCTCAGCGGTTTGTTTAACGCGGAACTTTTCAGGGCGCTCGCTGCCGTCATCAGATCAACACCGGGCAGACTGTCCGCCACTGCTGCCAGCGACGGCGATGAGGCGGGTTGCTGCGCCGTTGGTGTGCTGTCGGGCACGATGAAGTTTGTAATCTTGCTGACTTGCGGCGTGAGATCGAATGCCTTGTTTTCCGGCAACATGTCCACAATGTCCTGAATGTCCGCCTTCACATGCGGCTGCGGCGGTTCGTCCGATGGCGCAAGAATATCCGGTATGTTCTGCACCGCCTTCTGATCCTTCAACAACTCTGGACTGATGGTTACCCTATCAACTCGGGGTGTTTCCTGAAGCATCTTCAGTGAGGAATTTTTTCCGAGTTCCAGATTGCTGAACAAAAAATACAGCCACCAGTGAAACGCCGCTCCCATCACCAACGCCACGCATAGCCAGCCGCGCAGACTCCACGACCAGCGCTCCACCTGAAAGGAGGATCGCCGCGTGTTGCCCCACTCGATTGATGTCGTGGCCATGAGCCAGCAGGCTAGCACAGACAAACGCGCGCGGCACGCGGAAAAACCCAGCTAATGATTTGCGCTTGGCGCAGCCCCAGCCCTCGCTAACATGATATTCATGCTCCAGATCGTCTTCAATGAAATCAGTGCCTCCGAACTCTCCAGACTTCCCACGCAGACCCAGTTCACGCTGCTGGAGGCATTGAACATCCAGCCCGAAGATATTGATCAGGAAGATCGTCTGACAAAAAAATTTGGCGTCCTCGCCCGAGGCAAATCCAAACTCTATCGCTGCCGCGCCGGCGAGCACCGAATTTACTTCGCCGTCGAAGCTGGCAACATCCTCATCCACCGCGTTCTTCACAAAAACACCGTCCAAGATTTCCTCTTCCGCAGCAACCTCGGCACCGCCGGAGAAGACGAAGTTCTCGGCCAGTCAAAAAGCTTCTGGAAGCTCATCGAAGAAGGCGAACGCACGCTGCGGGTGGTGTAATCATCCCGCTCGGTGTTCACGCTTCAGCGTGTCAGTAACACAGCGCCTCCGGCCTGTGTGTCTTCCGGGCATCCTGCCCGGAACCAATTTACCAGCCGCAGCGCGGCACCCGTCTCATAGCCCGGCCTTTCAAGGCCGGGATCAGCATCATTTTCCCCGCGTCGCAGCGCGACGCCCGAATCTCCGCTTTGGATCATCGCTACTTCAGCCCCGCAATACTTTCGCCATTACCACCGCAGCCTCTCGCACCGCAGGTCGTAATTTTGCCACAGATGGACTCCATGTGACGGCCACAACCCGTTCCAGTTCTGGCAATGATTCATAGTGCCAGGCCGATGACTTGCCGGACAGACTTGGCAAATGTGGTTTCGCAAAATCTGGCAGAATACCCGCCATGTTGCCCGATGAAATTGCCATCGCAATTTGGGAAAACGAACTGCACTCCAGCCTCACATCGAGCTTGAAGCCGCGCTTCTTGGCAAGTTTATCCAGGCTTTGTCGCAGATCGCCTGCGCCCTCCATGATGGCCAGTGGCAGCGCTGACAAGGCTTCATAAGTTTTCGACTTGGCTGTCTTCACATGCAGTGAAGCCGGTATCACGAGAAGATGCCCATAAGTGAATCGCCCCGCTGTTTTCATGCCTTCTGGTAGCGCGTTTTGTCGCACGATGCCGACATCCACGTCGCCGCTTTCCAGTCCATGAACAATGGCCGATGTATTCAGGTTCTTGAAGACGAACGCCGTTCCCGGCAACGCCGCTTGCAGTTTTTTCAACCGGGGCAGCAACAGCCATTGGATCACACTGTCGCCTGCACCGACCACCACTCGCGAAGTTTGCTGCTTTCCGCGCCGTCGAAAATCCTCCAGAGCCGCGAGACTTTGTTGCGCGATCTGCGCCAGTTCCTGTCCCTCAGTCGTGAGCCGTCGCGGGCGTGATGTGCGGTTCACCAGCTCCACCCCGAAGAATTCTTCAAGCTCCGCAAGCTGACGGCTGAACTGACTCTGCCGCGTCGCATCGCCCCGCGCCGCCTCCGTGATTCCGTGCGCCTTTGCCAAAAGGCAGAGTGTTTGCAGCCGCTCCAACGAGAGGCCGCTGTCTTGGAAAAGTTCGTCGAACATGACTGGACAGTCATAATGTATGTGAACGGAGAGTTTGGCAATTTGTTGTTAAAAGTGCATAACTGCATCCACAGCCAAGCAACCGAATCACAAACTTTATGAAAGACGAACTCCAGCCCCTGAAAGACGAACTCGAAGACCGAATCAACTTGGCCAAAGAAGCCATCGCCGATGCAGGACTCGCAGGAGACTGGTCACATGCGCAAGCCGTTGCGGGTGCGGTGAAGGATTTGGAATCCTCTCTCAAGCGCTTGGCGGACGTGCGCACGGAATTGCAACGAGCCATTATCACCTTCGACAATCTCACCAAGTCCAATACAAGAGCACCAATCACAAGATTGTTGATTCATGTGGATTGGAGGGTTGCCGGGAAAGATCGACCATCAGCCTTGGTGGATGAGCCTACTGGTGCCGAGGCAATGGCGCGATTCATCGAAACACTGGTGGAAGTTCTTGGGCAGGAAATCCTGACCTCCATTCAACGCATACCCACAGGTGGCAGCGGCCTAGTTTCCAAAAATCCACGCACAGATTTTATCAATCCTGCCAACGGTGAAATTTATGGACACAAACCCATCGGGAACACTGGCTGGCATGTGAAGACAAACACATCAACAAAAAACAAAGCTGAGCAAATCCAGCAAATAAATACGATACTCGGACTTCCGCGTCACGCCGTAGAGGTCGAAATCGTTGAACGCTGATCCCTGTCAATCACCTTGCTCGACACTGCATCCAGCCCCATAAATTTGATTACCAATATGTCCGATAAACCCACAGTCCAGCCTCATCGCCTGCTCTCGCTCGGGCTTGCCAACTTTAAAGCTTTTGGCCCCAACCTCCAGACGATACCGCTTCGACCCATCACGCTGATCTTTGGTCCTAACAGCAGCGGGAAGTCGAGCCTGCTTCACTTCCTGCTCTGGATGAAAGATGTGGTAGAAAAGCAAACACTGGATGTTTACAAACCGAGTGCGGGTGGCAATTCAGTGGACTTGGGCGGATTCCGCCAGTGCTGTTATGGTGCGGATGCCAAAGCGGCCATACATACTTGTATGGAATTTGAACTGAATGAAAAGTTCCCTGGCGGCAAAAGTGATGGTCAGAAGGCTCAGCTTGAATCGGTTTTCTCAACGCGTAATCCAGCGCCGGATTATCATGAAATCATCCGAGAATCGATTGCTGCAAAGGCTCAAACAATCTTGGAGCAATTACCTCTTGAATCCTTCCTTTCAAAATTGTCCAGCTATGAAAAACGCCTTGTGACCGAGTGCATTAAAGAAATTGTCACACATCACCCCATTCAGCGGGACCTCGATTTGGACGTCATTTTTTCAAATAATGAATCTACGAGTGATTCGTCTGCTCGACCTATTTCCGATTGGCGGAAGGATGTCTCCAAAAAAATGGCGTATTATTTCGGGGAAAAACAGCGTATTGATATTGAAAGTTGGCTGTCCGCCTCCAGCGTTCGTGAGGAGTTCGAAACGGACCGAGAATTTCAAAATGAGCCACCTCATTTGATAACCACAGTCGAGGAATTGATCGAGGGCCTTCAATCCGTGGCTTGCGGAGCCTTTGATGAACTGAGCTTCAATCATCCCGAGTCGCCATATGGCAATCCTCGTCTTATAAGGTTTGTCCTCTCAACTACCGGCCATCCTCTCATAGTGGCGGAGCGTCGTAACGCCGGTGATCTAGTTTTAGGGACATTTGATCTTGATCATTTTTTGGATTTTATCGGGATAGGATCGCATCCACATCGTGAATTGTGGAAACGTTTCCTCCGATTAGAACGGCAGTCTTTGGTATTCACTCAGGACTCATTTTGCGAATGGCTGCCCGGCAAGTTGATCTACGATAGTAGGTATTTGCGGAATCGGGGAGTGCTTGAAGTTGAAAATACAACGGGGCTTTCGCTTGAGTCCAGTATGAACTCCCTCTGCGATCTCATTAACAATTTCTTGGGAGCTTGCGGAGAATTGGCACAGAAAGCTTGTGGCCCCATTCAATATCTTGGTCCACTAAGGGCTTATCCTTCCCGACAGATTACCCTTTCGGATCTTCCCAGAGAATGGGACGCGGGTGGGTTGACAGCATGGCGATCACTCTTCTTCAACGAAAAACTGAGGAGTCAGGTCAATGACTGGCTCAAGAAGCCGGAACTGCGAACGCAATATGAAATTTTGGCAGACCACCGCGTGTCGCTCAATGGTGTTCTAAAGAGCGTTCGTTATCAGTTCCGTTCGGAGATTGGGATACTTAATTCCGAAACAGACGCTGCCAAGACCCTTTCCTATTTCAGGGATAGTGGCGAACACGATGATAAAGCCCAAAATCCCCTCGATGGCTGGGATAATAAAGCTGCACTCAAAAAAATCGAGGAATGCGTAATAAGTCAAAACACATCTGAGAGCACTGGCACCATCATCTTACGGGACACAAGAACGCAGGCGCATGTCTCCAGTCGCGACATCGGCGTGGGCATCAGCCAACTTTTGCCAGTGCTTGTGCAAGCGATGGGTGCGCAAAACGAACTGTTGGCGATTGAACAGCCTGAACTTCACCTCCACCCCGCGCTACAAGCTGAACTCGGCGATGTTTTCATCGAGTCAGCCATGACCCGTGGCAACCGCTTCGTGCTGGAGACGCATAGCGAGCATCTGATTCTGCGCGTCATGCGCCGGATTCGAGAGACCACGCACGGAAAACTGCCAGATGGCTTGCCACCATTGAGGAAAGAGGACGTGGCTGTTCTTTATGTGGAGCAAACGCCCGAGGGCAGTATCGTGCGGGAAATGCCGCTAAATGATAGAGGAGAACTTGTCAAAGCCTGGCCCGGAGGCTTCTTTGAAGAGGGATTTAAAGAAATGTTCGACTCATGATCTGCGAATACGCCATCGTCCCGGATGTCTTCGACACGGCGGGTTACTCTTCCCCAGAGGTTTGCGACCTCCGGCTCAGTATCTTGAAGGACTGCCTTTTGACACGCGGCGTGGTTCGGAACCTTTGGAACGGCGGCTGGTGGCGGCAAATCGAAGAACAGAGTGATCGCTGGCATCATCGTGCGAAGGAACTCCTCAAGAAGTTGAAACAGCAGGGACGACTGTGTGACGCGCCAGCCTGTCGCCCAGTTTTGCCACAAGGTGCGCATGACTGGTGCAATGAAGCCGTGGCGTCGCACTCGATGACCTTGTTGCACGGTGTTGTAGCCGATGAATCTACGGCCAATGCATTTAAGGACAACCCCATCGTGGCCTCCATTTCAAGGCTGGGTCAGGCGCCCTGGTGGCAAGGCGGAAGCAACTCGATGGAATTACAGCGGACGATGGACGACTACATTCGCGTCCTCGGCCCGGTGCTAAAACATTCAAATTCCTTGATGTTTGTGGATGCCCATCTCGATCCCACTGCAAGACAGTATGCTGAATTTGAGTTGTTATTGAGATCGTGTGGCACTGCCGGATCAAAGCCTTTCATTGAAATTCATCGTTCCTGCTCCGTGGGGAGCGGTGCAAGTCAACGCATTCTGTCCGAACAGCAATGCCGCACGATGTTTGAGTCCCCCATCGGACCGGTGGCACAGCAGTGCGGCCTCAAGGTGGAGGTTTTCATTTGGGACAAATTCCATGATCGCTGTCTGATCTCCAATCTCATAGGCATCAGCCTCCCGAACGGATTCGACGTTGATCGCGGAAAAATCGGCCACACACGCTGGTCCCGGCTCGATCGAGTGGACAGTGATTCCGTCCAACGTGAGTTTCACCCTGCAACCCAAAGGCATGAGTTGCGCTATCGGTTTGTGTTGTGACCTTGGCAAGTAATAGTAGGCGGAATCAAAATGTGCTGTGAAGCGCACGCGTGAAGCTCAAGCTGGATCAAAATCTCGGGACACGCGGCAGTGACTTGTTCAAGGCTGCCGGGCATCCTGCCCGGAATCGATTTACC
>JAYVQB010000294.1:0-1749 GCA_043757085.1 Verrucomicrobiota bacterium | reverse complement strand
CCGATGGGCGCAGCGGAAAATTGCGTGCCGCATTGCGTATGCTCCACCAACCACGCTGCACCACGCGCAACTGCATCATACAATCGGGCGCGTTCGTCCGGGAGCACATAGGCGGAGACACATGACGCAAGAGCGCTGACCGCATTCGCCGTTTCTTCAATCGATGGCTTGGCCTGGGCCGAACCGCCCCAGCCACCTTCCGGGTGCTGGCATCCGAGTAGAAATTTCGCTGCGCGACCTGACATCTCGCGAACAAAATTTTCTTCCATACAGCAACGACTGATTCCCTGCACCACCATCGCGGTGCCGTGAACCGCGTTCGCTTCATCCGTCGTGTGTTCATTGCCAAACCAAAGCGGAAGCCAAGAGCCGTCGTTGCGTTGACATTTTTGCAAGTAACGCAGAGCACGAACTCCGGCCTTCATCATGCGCACATTCAGGGCATTGCTCACGTATTCACGCCAAAGAGTGAACGCCCACAGCGCATGTGCCGAGATCTCAGGCGTGCTGCGATCAAAAGGCAACGTGCCCCAGCCGCGACAAAATGTTGGCACTCCGCCGTCTCGATTCTGCAACTCCAGCAGCCATTTGATTCCAGCTTCAATCGCAGGAACTATTTTGCGCCGCTCGTGATCGGATTCACCAAGATGCCACAGCGCGATCAACGCGCCGCTGGTGTCGTCCGCATCCGGCACGCCACCGGGCAAATCCGTCCAGGCCCAGCCACCGTGCGCGGCGTTCGTAAAGGGATGAGTCGTTTGGTATTGTTGATGGAGCAGCCAGTATTTGATCGGAGCTCGCACATCTTTCGGAATGCTCGAGCCGAGCGCCTTCACCGCAAGCGTCGTGACCCATGTTGCGAGATTGGTATCAATCGCCCAGCTTCCATCTTGGCGCTGTGATTGAATCAGGAAGTGAACGGCTTTCTGCACACAGGGATGATGCTTCTCACCCGCACATGCGAGCGCCATCGTCACAAAGCTCGTCAGCGGAGTCGCCTCCAAATAACCGCCAGTGCTCGGTTGCAGAGTCTTGAGCATTGGCGATATGCGCGGCCACAGTGCAGCACGAATCCACCGCAGCGGATTCCACCATGCAGGCGGCACATGATGAAACCGCGCATGACCTATCGCAATCAATGCTGGCAGCGCATAACTTACAACCGGCAATCCAATCGCCCCGAACCACGAACGTGGAAAAGCCGCCAGCTCAAACGGCAACGCCAGCACGCGACGCCACGCTTCATCGTGCGGGCCAAGCCGACCAGCAATGGCGCAAGTCATCAGAATCGGAACGGAAAATGTTTTGTCCTTGCCGTAACGCGCGACCACGGCCCGGCAGATCGCTTCTGGCTCCAGCGAACCGACGCGCTCGCGAATCCACGCCTCGCAGCGAGTGCTGGCCGTGGCACAGGTCTCTGGCCTGTGTGTCGAACGGGCATCATGCCCGTTCTCCTTCTGTCCCGGCAAAATGCCGGGACGACTCACAGGCCGCAGGCCTGTGCCACAAAGACCAAGCGCACCCCAACACAGCAGCGTGGTCGAGAGATTCGATTTGCTGATTGTCGTATCGCCCCAGCCACCATCAGTGTTTTGATTTTCAATCAACCATTGTGTGCCGCGTGTAATAAGTGCCTCATGTGTTGCAGCATCTACCAGCGAAAGAGCCACGATGGCCGTCGCGGTAGAAAGCGCGCTACTGGACAACTCCCCTTCCCAATGGCCTTGCGAATTCCGCAGCGAGAGCAGA
>JAYVQB010000293.1:0-1751 GCA_043757085.1 Verrucomicrobiota bacterium | reverse complement strand
GTGGTGAAGCGCGCGCCAGTGAGATGCTCGGTGAGATTGTAGATGATCTCCCGCTGCTGAAAGGTGTAGAGGAAAACGGTCATCGCGCCGACGTCCATGGCGAAGACGCCAACGCCGAGCAGGTGCGAAGAAATCCGCGCCATCTCGCAGCAAATGACGCGAATGGCCTTGCCCCGAGCAGGCAGTTCCCAACCCATGAGCTTCTCCACGGCCAGCGCGTAGGCCACATTGTTCGCCAGCGGGGCCAGATAATCCAACCGGTCCGTGTAGGGCACGAACTGGTTGTAATGCATATTCTCCGCGATCTTTTCGTCGCCGCGATGCAGAAACCCTACATCCGGGTCGGCCTTGGTGATGATCTCGCCGTCAAGTTCCAGAATGAGGCGCAACACCCCGTGCGTGGCCGGGTGCGACGGCCCCATGTTGATGACCAATTTCTCCCCGATCATGTCCTGCACAGCATCTTCGTGCTGCGCGGATTTCGCAGCAACATCAGGGGCTTCAAGCTCGCGGACGGTCGTGGCCATAGGACAGAAAAAGACAGTGCGCGATGTGTCGCAAGCGGCAAGGCGATTTTGTGAAAAATTTCACAAGCCGGTATGCGCGCATCAAAAAAATTCAGGCCCTATGTTGGTGTTGAGCTTTTAGATACAACAAGTATTCTCCAACCATGCGCCAAGTCATGATTTATCCTGGAGAGGACGGCTACTGGGTGGCCGAGTGTCCGAGTCTGCCGGGCTGCGTCTCCCAAGGTGAAAGCCGGGAGGCTGCGGTCGCGAACATTCGTGAAGCCATTGAGGGCTATGTGCTCGCACTTCAGGACGATGGGCTGGCTGTGCCATCACAATATTGAAGTCACAACTCCCTTTGAACCCTTGCGCAAATCTACTTGGGCCGTTATTGTAACTTTGTGAATTACGCACACCTCATCACCGTTGAGCCGGGCAAGCGCAGCGGCAAACCGTGCATCCGTGGGATGAGGATTACTGTTTACGACGTGCTGGAGTATCTTGCTTCTGGCATGAATGAAGATGAAATTCTGGCTGATTTCTCCGAGCTGACTTCTGAAGATATCAGGGCGTGCTTGGCCTTCGCTGCCGACCGTGAGCGCAAACTTTTCAACGCTGCCGCGTGAAGCTCCTGCTTGATGAGAACCTGTCCGACAGGATTGTCCCTGAGATTCTCGACCTTTATCCTGATTCTGCCCACGTCAAATCCCACGGACTCACCAAACCGATGACATTCTCATCTGGACGTTCGCTCAAGAGCAGGGCTACACCATTGTCTCCAAGGACGCTGACTTTCATCAACGCAGCCTGATCTTTGGACATCCGCCTAAGCTCGCTTTTCTCCGCGTTGGCAATTCCCAGACTAGCAAAATCGTCCAGCTTTTACGTTCCAGTTACGTTCTGCTGTGCGCTTTTGAAGCCGACTCAAACGCGAGCATTCTGGTTCTGCCGTAATTTTCTTCGCATCAATCCTTCATCCCCTCGTGCGAGAGGTAATTCTCCACCCAAGTGATGTCGTATTTGCCTTGTTGAAAATCGCTGGTGGTGATGATTTTGCTCTGGAGTGGAATAGTGGTCTTGATGCCTTGGATCATGAATTCACCGAGGGCGCGGCGCATCCGCCGGATGGCGATGTCGCGGGTGGCGCCGGTGACGATGAGCTTGGCGATCATTGAGTCATAATACGGCGGGACGGTGTAGCCGGAATAGACGTGGGTGTCCACGCGCACACCGCGACCGCCG
>JAYVQB010000292.1:0-1757 GCA_043757085.1 Verrucomicrobiota bacterium | reverse complement strand
CAGCGGGAAACGTCCGATTCTTCAACGAGCGAAACCGTGCGGCTTGCGAATTTCTCCGCGAATTTTGCAAGGCGAAGGCGAAGGGTCTTCGTATGTAGCGCGCCGATGCCCTCGCGCTCCTTCGTGTCCAGAAAGCCTTCCAGTGCTTTTTCCACGGTGACGCTCGCCCTAGTGCGGCGGATGTGCTCGGCCAGATAGTCCACGGCTCGCGTGATGGTGAACGGCTCGGCAATGCCAGCGGCTTGCAGTTCCACGGCAATCTTCCGGCAGTGTAGCACGGCGCGGTATTCTTCCGGCATCACTCCACGCTCGGCAATTCCGACGTTCGCAAGCTCTGCCTCTTTGGTCTCCGCGAAGTTATCAGCGTCGGCTTTCACCTTGAACCACTTCGCCTGGTATTTGCCGCCCTGCGTGAATGTGGCGCGGAATTTGTAACGTGGATGCTTTGCTTTTTTGATGGTGACAAGGCGTGCTTTCATTGCACAAGGTTGCATGAAGTTGCGAATAATGGCAAGAAAAACCGTTACAAAATCGTTACACTTTCATCCGTGCCTTGATTTTACGATGACAACGGCGGCTTCCGGAACCACCGATGCAGGTTCGATTCCTGCTGGGTGCACCATTTTTTGCAATGTTTTTTTGAATACATGCTTTAGATGCCATCCATGACACGCCCTCGCAGGCAATCCCGCCGATTTCCTCGGCAATGTTTATTTGAATACACCGTGCGCCGTTTAGAGTTTGTTCCGGCATTGGCGCACATCGGCACACATCCGCATTGCTCTGCATCATTATCCGGCTACGCTCCCGGCATGTCTGCGGTTCAACTTCTCAAGGCTGTTAATGACCTGCCCCGGCGCGAGCTTGGCGCATTTCTTGACGCATTTCTTGACGCGCTCGTGCAACGCGAGCGCAAGGCGCTTCTTCTCCGGCTCGAAGATGCCGACGACGTGAAGCAGGCGCACAAGGTTCTTGCTTCCACGAAGAAAAAGTCCTGGGTTTCTCACGAAAAAGTCAAAGCACGCCTCGGCTGGAAATGAGCCGACACTGGACGCTGCAATACGCGCCTGCTGCCGTGTGCTTCCTTGAGCGCGTGCGTGATGCCAAGCTCTCCCGCCTCTGCAAAAGACACTCGAAGCCCTGCAATCCGATCCGCATCCTCACGGAAGCATCAAGCTCTCTGGCGAGGATGAAATGTATCGCGTCCGCGTCGGTGATTACCGCATCCTTTATGCTGTGAGGGAATCGGCCTTGCTCGTGCTCGTCGTGGACATCGACCATAGACGCGACATCTACGGTTAATCCTAAGTCCAGAAATGAGAACCACAACCGAATGAAGTGGAGGCGAGGGGAGTTGAACCCCTGTGTCGCGGACGCCTCTAGTGAGATTTTCATACCATTGAAAATCAACGCATTAAAAATCATCAGCATTATTGAAATCATCCGCGCTTGTCTTACTCTGTGTCTTACCTCATGGCATCAGTTTGGAAGCATCCCAAGAGCCGGTTCTGGTTCGCTCGTTATCTCTCCAAAGATGGCCGCTGGCGCAATGCCTCGACCAAGACCACGGAGCGCAAGGCCGCGCTCAAGATCGCGGATGAATACGAGACGGCAGCGAAGGCCAGGCGCACGGCCACGCAGGCCCGCCGTGTGCTCTCGCGGCTCCATGCTGAAATCACCGGCGAAGTGCTGCCCAGCTCATCCGTTCACGCTTTCGTGGCGAACTGGCTGCGTGAGAAGAAAGGCACCGCAAAGGC
>JAYVQB010000291.1:0-1757 GCA_043757085.1 Verrucomicrobiota bacterium | reverse complement strand
CCGCTTCGATTGCGCCACCAGAGGTGCTGTGTCCGAGACTCAAATAGACGTCACCCGGCACGCGCGAATCTCCGGCCTGAATCCGAAAAGGCGGCAGGTTATCACCAGCCCCGCGATAGAAGATGAACTTCTCCGATTGTTGCGGTTTCACCGCCGAAGATTCGGGCAACGGAAATCCAGATGCGATCTTCGTCGCCTTGAAAATCCATGCGCCGGGAACTTCACGCGCATGAAAATAGTTCGCGCCCGGCCCGTCTTTAAAAGGCGGAATCTGCGCCAGTGCCGCAGAGTTGTCGGGTGCTGCAAGCTCGCCCGACCAAGAGACAGGGGCGTCGATCATCGATAAAGATGGGAGAGAAAACTGGACGGCTGAAGGCGCGGGAAACCATTCCGTCACCCTTCCAGCCTGCATCGCGACTTTCACGCTCACGGGCATGGGCTTGTCAGGATAGAAATAAATCACCGGTGTCTCCATTCGGACGAATGATCCCGAAGTGCGCGTTCCACTTTTTCCGGCGACAATGATGTTATGGCCCACAAAGGAAGGCAGCTCCGCCAGTGAGAGTTCCGGTTGATACCAGCGCAATGGGGTTCCATCGGAGCCGCTGGCGATGGTAAAAGTGCCCCATTCATGGACTTCGAGATTAACTGGCTCCGCATTAATCGTGGCCCAGCATGAAAAAGAAAAAGTGAGAATGGACAGGACTTGCGCTTTCATTCGTTCATCCTAACACAAGACCCGTAAAACTGTCTTGTAAGGAGTTTGTAAATTCAACGATAGGGCGCTTCCGCATGGATTGTCATCAAATTTTGCTTGAGGAAATACCTGCGCGAGGGAATGAAAGCTGCTAATTATTCTTCATTATGGCACTCGTATCAAAAGGACTGGAAGGCATTGTCGCTGCGGAAACGCGGCTCGGCGAAGTAAAGGGCGCGGAAGGCGTCCTGTTTTACTGCGGTTACGACATCAATGAACTCGCGGGCAAAGTCAGCTACGAGGAGGTGGTTTACCTCCTTTTCCACAATCGACTGCCGAACCGCGCGGAGCTGGACCAGTTCACCACTGCCTTGCGCGCCGAGCGCGAGCTGCCCAAGGGCGTCATCGACTTCCTCACCAGCGCGCCGAAGAACGCGAAACCTATCGACATCATGCGCACCGCCGTCTCCATGCTCGGCTGTTACGATACGATGCGGCCCGACTTGATGATGAGCGCGGAACTTGCCACCGCAATCAAACTTGTCTCGCAGATCGGCATCATCGCCGCGTATTTCCATCGTGCGCGACGGGGATTGTCACTACCACCAGTGCGCAAGGACTTGAGCGAGGCTGCGCATTTTCTCTATCTGATCAACAGCACTGAGCCGAGCAAAGAAGCCGAGCAGACGCTTGATGTTGCTTACGTGCTGCACGCGGAACACGGCTTCAATGCCAGCACTTTCACCGCACGCGTCGTTGCCTCCACTTTGTCGGACATGTATTCCGCGATCAGTGCCGCCATCGGCGCGCTCAAGGGACCGCTCCACGGCGGGGCGAACGAAGGCGTGATTCACATGCTCGAAGAAATCGGCAGCGTGGACAATGTGGACGCCTGGGTTGCGGACGCACTCGCTCAGAAAAAGAAGATCATGGGCATCGGCCACCGCGTCTATAAAGTGCTCGACCCCCGTGCGCCGCATCTCAAGGACATGGCCATCAAGCTCAGCAACCAACTCGGCGAAGCCAAGTGGATTCAGATGAGCGAACGCATCGCCACCAT
>JAYVQB010000290.1:0-6742 GCA_043757085.1 Verrucomicrobiota bacterium | reverse complement strand
CATCCGGCATCATCTGCCGCAGAGCGGCACCCGTATCTTAGCCCGGTCTTTCAAGACCGGGAATGATGTGATGATGACTCGCGTCGCAGAGCGACGCCCAAGTTTCCACGCCAATAAGAACAAGTTCGAGCGTCGCGCTACGACGCAGAAAACATGACGTAGATACCCAGCCTTGAAAGGCTGGGCTAAGAAACGAATGCCGCTCTGCGGCAAATATCCAAAGCGAAAACAGCCTGTGGACTTCCATGCAAGGTAATACCAAACCGTAGGACGATTTTAAAAATCGTCGAACGTTAAACGACTTTGAAAGACGTTCTACTCGCGATGACTGTGAGAAATGCAGCCCCGTGAGACCGGGCGATTCTTTCTTGCCTGCCGCCCTATCCGTGCCTACGCTCGCGGCCCTATCATGGCAGACATGCGCATACTCGTTACTGGCGGCGCGGGCTTCATCGGCTCGAACCTCGTTCACTATCTTCTCGGCAAAGCGGAGAAAGACCTCGGCGTCGCCATCAGCCGGGTGGTCAATCTCGACAAGCTGACCTACGCCGGAAACCTCTCCAGCCTCGACGCCTTGAAAAGCGACGCGCGCCATGTCTTCGTGCAGGGCGACATCCAGAACGCGGAGCTGGTGGCGTATTTGTTCCGCGAGCACGACATCAATGCCATGATGCATCTCGCTGCCGAGTCGCATGTGGATCGCTCCATTGATTCGCCGGAGCAATTCATCATGACCAACTTCGTCGGCACCTTTCGTTTGCTCGATACCGCGCGCGTTTGGCATCAGGAACGCAGTGCCGCCGGGAAGAAAGATTTCCGTTTTCTCCATGTCTCTACGGATGAAGTCTTCGGCTCGCTTGGCCCCAGCGATCCCGCTTTCAGCGAGACCACGCCCTATGCGCCGAACAGCCCGTATTCCGCGAGCAAGGCTGGCAGCGACCATCTCGCTCGCGCCTACATCCACACCTTCCATCTTCCCGTGGTCACGACGAATTGCTCGAACAACTACGGCCCTTTCCAGTTCCCGGAAAAACTCATGCCGCTCATGATCCAAAAAATTCTACGCGGCGAGAAGCTCCCCGTTTATGGCGACGGCTCCAATGTGCGCGACTGGCTCTATGTCGAGGATCATTGCCGCGGTCTGACATTAGCTCTAATCAAAGGAGAAATCGGCGAGACCTATAACATCGGCGGCAAATGCGAGATGAAAAACATCGAAGTCGTTCACGCGATGATCGCCGCCGTGAATGCCGAGCGCCCTGATTTGAAGCGCACGCCCGAGGGACTCATCACCTACGTCAAGGACCGTCCCGGGCACGATCGACGTTATGCGATTGATTGTTCCAAGATCGGCCGCGAACTCGGCTGGCAGCCCCAGGAGACTTTTGAAAGTGGCCTCCGCAAGAGTGTGCGCTGGTATCTCGATAACGAAAAATGGGGGGCGGACATCGAAAATAAGTATCAGCTTCAGAGGCTTGGTTCAGCTTGAAATCTTAAATGCCCGTTGACGCTAATAACGGAATGCGTTATTATTGGATGCCGTGACGCATGATCCAATCCTTTGCCAGCGAGGAAACAGAACGCTTCTTCCACAAGCGAGCAAGCCGCGTCATTCCCTCAACGATACAGCGGGTGGCGCTTCGGAAACTGGCGCAGGTTCACGCCGTTACGGAGTTGGCGCAGATGTCCGTCCCGCCGGGCAACAGGCTGGAGCGGCTCAAGGGCGGACGTGCGGGGCAGTGCTCGATCCGTATCAACGACCAATGGCGCATTTGTTTCCGATGGGCGGCGGACGGGCCGCATGATGTTGAGATCGTAGATTATCACTGACACCCAAACATGAAAAAGCACGCCCCCATTCACCCTGGCGAAGTTCTCCGCGAAGACTTCTTGCAGCCGCTGGGCTTGTCCGAATACCGGCTTGCCAAAGACATCGGCGTGCCGCCGCGTCGTATAAATGAAATCGTGAAGGGCAATCGTTCCATCACGGCGGACACGGCGTTGCGGCTGGCGAAGTATTTTGGATGGCCAGCGGAAGTATGGCTCAATTTGCAGTCGCATCACGACCGCCAGCACGCAGAGGAAGCCATGCGTCCAGTGTTGGCGCGGATTCATCGGTGCCCTGCCATGGCAGCGGCGTGAACTGCAACCACGAAGGCAAGTAAAGCAGTTCCCGCTCACCCAATCCCCACCGCATCTGCGCCGGTCAATTACCCAATCTCATTGGCCAGTTTCTCCGCCAGTTATTTAATTTTGTTTGATTGCTAGGACTGACCCCTTCCACCCCTTCCATTCTTGACTGACATTTTTCTCCAAGTATATTATTTTTATGGTTCACTTGATGTCCTGTTTGTATTGCGGCTATTCGGTTAGCTCCGGGGCAAATACTTGCCCCCATTGCCGCCGAAATAAACCTTCAGGTGTAGTATGCAAAATATGCGATACAAGATTAAAGCCTCAGGATGCATTTTCATTTCACTATCGTCACGCCGAGCGTGAGTCAGAGCCCAGTTATTTCCACAAATCCTGCATCGAATCACATTTCTCTGGAGCATCGGCTTTTAAATGCAAAACGTGCAGTGCTTCATTGACAGGAGTGAGGGTAATCGAATCTCCCTGCCACTCGTGTGGTGAACCAGAACCCTTCGCTTACTACAATTGCAGCTATTGTAGTCTGCCAATTCATCCGACAAATCATGAAATGATTCAAGGATATAAGTATTCGGGTGGTGAGGAAGGATACTGTGGATTGTGTAGATACCACTCTTTTTGCGCAGCGTCTAAGTATAAAGAACATGCTGAAAACATTGAGCGAGGTCGCAAAGCAAAAAAGTTAGATAACTCGTCTGAATTTGTGTTTTACATGGGGCGGTTCATTCTTTTTGCGCTCGCCATTTTTGTCTTCTTGTATTTGAAGAGTTGCATAGCTCGTTAAGTAACAGTGAAAAGTGCCATTCGGGTCAGTCCTAGCATTGCAACATTTTGGCAGTGGCCTTGCTGGGCAGAAGCTTTCAGGGCTGATCGTTGATCTCTTTATGTCATATCGTTTTGAGCCGCTTCAAAAAATCTGCCGGGCTGAGAATGAAGATGCCACGGAACTCACGCAAGGGCAGCAGGTGCTTCTTGTCACCGGTCACGATGCAGTCGGCGTCCCGCTGCCAGCGCGCACTCGAGAACTATTTCATCGTCGCGATCTGTCGTGACACCAGCAGCACTTTCGATAGGGAAGACCAGGTCGGCAGACTCCGTCAAGGTGTCGGCCCACGGCACGAACGGCTGGTCGGGGTATTCCAGTCGAAGTTCTTCGATGGTTTCATGATACTCGGCAAGCAAGGCGGGGCTGATACCAACTCGACGAGATAATCGGGGTATAATCTGACGAAGTTTTGTCGGCTTTGAAGTGGAGCTTGGCAATTATCGCGGAGCGATACGAAGCGTGTAGCGAGGGGTTGAGCATCGCGACACCCCTCGTGGACAGGCCCAAAACTCTCTCAGCATCGCGGAGCGATGCCAGCCTCTGAGTGCTGGCATCGCTCCGCGATGCGATTGAGGGGAAACCCTAACGAGGGGTATCGCATGGCTCAACCCCTCGCTACAAGCTCTCATCGCTATGCGATGCATGAAGATCGCAAATTTAGTGTGAACAAGCCCTAGCCACCATTGAATTTCATAACCTTGCCAGCCTGGACTCGACGCCCTGCACAATTCCACTAATTTTTTCGCCGTGATTCCAGCACCGCGCTTGCGGTGGACACGGTTTGCGTTTAGTCCTCGATTTCACATGAAACGACCCATCCCCGGCGGACTCCTCATCGCAGTCGAAGGTATTGACGGCGCAGGCAAGACAACTGTTGCCGCCACGATCACGCAATGGTGCGGGGAGCATGGCTTGCTTTGTGCACTCTCCAAAGAACCGACCAGCCTGAAATGGGGCCGGAAGCTTCGCGAGTCCGCTGCGACAGGCAGACTCACACTGGATGAAGAGCTGGATTTGTTTCACAAGGATCGGGAAGATCACGCCAGCAATTCCATCCAGCCTGCGCTGGATGAAGACGCGATCATGATTCTCGATCGCTACTACTGGAGCACGGCGGCGTATCAAGGCGCACGCGGGGCGAAGGTAAAAGAGGTTTTGGATTTCAATGAATCCAAATTTCCCGTGCCAGATCTGGTGCTGCTGCTCGACCTGCCCGTCGAGGTCGGACAGAAGCGCATCCGCGTCCGGGGCGATCAGCCGAACAGCTTTGAAGAAACTTCTGCGCAGGAAAAATGCCGCGAGATTTTTCTCACCCTGCCCAAGAAAAGCGCGGCGCGATGCGAAATTGTCGATGCTTCGAAACCGTGGCGCGATGTCTCGAAAGAATGTCTCCGTCTCTTCCAGCAGGCGGCCTTGCAGAAGCTCTGGAAAACGGGTGACGCCAGCAGCATGTCATCGGAGACGCTGGCGTTGTTCGGCGGATGAAAAAGTTTACCAGACTCTTGATGCGCCGAGCAGAGACAACCGCTTGTCGGGTGAGAGAAGGGTCATCTTGTGTTCGATGGACTGAGCGGCCAGCAAGCGGTCGAACGGATCTGCGTGAACGCGGGGAAGCTCGCCGCTGAGATAGATCGTGCTGTGACCGATCTCGATAGTTCGCAGTTGGAAAAACGCGGCCCGGCTTGGGAGCCAATGCCGCGGCGAGTCGGGTAACGGAAGTTTGCCGATGGAGTTTTTCAAGCAAATTTCCCATTGGCTGGCGTCGCTCAGGAACAGGGTGTTGGAGGGATCGTTGAGCAGAAGCGACGCGCGCTTGGAGAGCTTTCCCTGCGGAAGCGCGAGCCACAGGAATGTGCAAGTATCCAGAAGCAGGTTCACAAGCCCCACTCCTTGAGTTCTTCCTTCGTCAACGGCGCAAACGCAGAGTCAGGAATCACCCAAGGAGGATCAAGCGTCTCACCCACCTTTGGACGCGCCTTGAGCTTGTTTTTTTTAAGTGGCACCAGCATGGCCACGGCGAACTTGCCGCGCGCGATGACGAATTCCTTTCCTTTCTCCACTTCCGCGAGATAGCGGGATAGATGAGTCTTGGCCTCGTGAGTGGTGATCGTCGTCATGAAAGAAATTTCACGGCAAAGTGGACTTAGTCAACTTTTGACCACCTGCAATAATTGAAGTGTTGTGGGCTGCCAGCCCTCATTTCGTGAGGGCTAGCAGCCCACAACACGAATAGCTGCCACATGGACTGGACTCCGATTCGTTCGCCGGAAAAAGTTGCCATCACGCCTGCGCCCGTCATCATTACCTGTATGGCACGAAAAGGCATTGTTCTCGCAGGCGGCTCCGGCACGCGGTTGTATCCCCTCACCATCGCGGTGAGCAAGCAGCTCATGCCGGTCTATGACAAGCCGATGATTTATTACCCGATCTCCGCCCTCATGCTGGCGGACATCCGGGACATCCTCATCATCTCCACGCCGCATGATTTGCCGGGGTTCAAAAAACTCCTCGGCGATGGCTCGCAGTTCGGGTTGCGCCTCGAATACGCCGAGCAGCCCAATCCCAATGGCCTCGCGCAAGCATTCATTATCGGTGAAAAATTCCTTAACGGTGACAAGGCCGCGCTCGTCCTTGGCGACAACCTTTTTTACGGCACGCAGTTCCGCAAGGCGGTCGAGCGCGGCAGCTCGCAGGAAAAGGGCGCGACCATCTTCGGCTACTACACCGCGAACCCGGAACAATACGGCGTCGTCGAGTTCGACAAGAACGGCAAGGCCATCTCGCTCGAAGAGAAACCAAAAGTGCCAAAGTCGAACTACGCCGTCCCCGGCGTTTATTTCTATGACGAGCGCGTCTGCGAACTCGCACATCAGATCAAGCCCAGCGCACGCGGCGAATACGAGATCACCGATCTCAATCGCATGTATCTTGAGGCGGGTGAGCTGCAAGTCGAAGTGCTTGGTCGTGGCGTCGCTTGGCTCGACACTGGTTCGCCGGATTCACTGCTCGAAGCCGCAGAATTCGTGCAAGTCATCCAGCATCGACAGGGTCTGAAGATTTCCTGCTTGGAAGAAATCGCTTACAACAAGCACTGGATCACGCGCGAGGAAATGCTGAAATCCGCCGAGAAATTCGGCAAGACAGAATACGGCGACTACCTCCGCAAGCTCGCGACCTACGACCACACCACGGCATCGCACGGGCCGATTGCTTGAAACAGTCGCAATGGCCAGTCGCTTTCATCTCCAGAGTGAAGCGTGGACTTCAGATGGCATAGTCCTGTTGGGCGATGAAGCCGCGCACTGCACCCATGTCCTTCGCCAGAAAGTCGGCGATCAAATCATCGTCTTCGATGGCGCGGGAAACGAAGCGACTGCGGAGATTACTGCGATCTCCAGTAGCAAGGGCATCTTGCCCTTGCACGTGCAAGGGCAAGATGCCCTTGCTGCGTCTGGGAAGCGCGTGGATTTGAAAATGATCGAGCGACGCTTCACACCAGCGCCCGCCGTTTCCATCTCGCTGATCCAAGCAATCCCGAAGGGCGCGAACATGGAATGGATCATTGAGAAGGCCGTGGAGCTGGGCGTGAATGAAATCTTCCCCGTGCTGACGGAACGCACTATCGTGAAACTTGATGCCAGAGACGCGGCGAAGAAACAGGACAAGTGGCAGCGCGTCGCACTCGAAGCTTGCAAGCAATGCGGACAGAACTGGCTACCCAAAGTTCACGCACCAGCATTATTAATCGCAACGCTCGATTCGCTG
>JAYVQB010000289.1:0-1764 GCA_043757085.1 Verrucomicrobiota bacterium | reverse complement strand
CAAGAATTTGGAGTCCAAAATGGAGACCCGACCAGACCATTGAGGCTCCGCCGAGCATATTCTGCCGAAGCCGGTCCGAGGAAGCGAAAGCTTGCACGGCCTTTTGCGCGCGGGCATCCGACCAGATCTTTAGCAGCGCGATGAACGGCAGCACGAAGAGCAGGAAGGCGTAGATGGGAGATGCGAAGTTCATGATGTCATCAGACCGTGATCGGAGCTGTCCTTGCTGCCGTAGTTTTCCACACCAGATGGATTGCGAAGAGCGCTGCTGTAATGAGCAGGAATATCTGAAACAAATCCCGTTTCTGGATAATGACGCGCTTCTCGATCTGGGTCTTTTCCAGTTCATTGATGGCGCTGAAAACACTTTGAAGCGTGGCGGAGTCCTGAGCCTTGAAAAACTTGCCTCCGCCGATGGAGGCAATCTCCCTGAGGGATTTTTCATCGAATTCATCACGACCCGAATTGATCGGAGGCCGGCCCGGCATGGGAATGAGATGCATTCCCGGTGTGCCCACGCCGATGGTGTAAATGCGGACGCTGGGCTTCAGCGAGATGGCCAGCTTGGCCGCATCGACGGGGCTCAATTTACCGGAATTGTTGGCACCATCCGTGATGAGCACTATGACTTTGCTCTTTACCTTTTGATCGTCGAGCCGCCGGGCCGCCGCAGCGATTCCACTGCCGATGGCGGTGCCGTCTTCCATGATCCCGGTCTGAATGCGATCCATGTGACTGAGCAGCCAGTCGTGATCGAGGGTGGGCGGGCACGGAGTATAAGGCGCACCCGCGAAGGCGACGATGCCGATACGGTCATTGGGGCGGCCCTTGATAAAATCCACCAGCACACGCTTGGCGGCGGTGAGGCGGTTGATGTTGCTTGATCCTGCGTAGTAATCTTCAATGAGCATGGACAGTGAGACGTCCACCGCCACGCAAATCGCGATACCTTCGGTTTTTACTTCATCATAAGAGATCACTTTCTGCGGGCGAGCCATGGCGATAATGCAGCAGGCCAGTCCGGCGTGAAGCAGGTTCAAGATAAAACCGCCACTTCGCGAGCGAGTGGGGGTGCCGAGGTCTTCAATCAAACTCGCAGTGGGAAACAGCAGGGTCGGCGCATGGCCCTTGCGTCCCCGAAGCCATGCCAGCCAAGGCAGAACCAGCAGCAGCAAAAGCCACCAAGGATCGGCCAGTTGGATGTTGGGAAAGAAGGGGAGAGGCATGTTGCTTGATTCTTGTTCAGATCGCGGCAGAGATATTTGCAGGCATTGATTCTTGATTTAGGGCATCCAGCGCAGATTGGATTAGCGTTTCTGCTTGCGCCGTGGTTGATGGTTCGGGTGCGAATGCAAGGCGATCACAAAGTTCCGCCAGTGGCTCAAAACGGGCGCGCATTTTTTCGCTACTGGGCATCATGCTTTTTTCGTAAAGCTCTTCCCTCGTGCGATAGGGCGCGGGCACGGCGTATCGCGCTTCTTGATAGTCGCGCACAATGACCGAGACCCGGTGGCCGACTTCATCGGGCGAAAGCGAGCGGCATTCAGCCAGCAAATTACTCAAGCGTTTCCTCGCACGAGTGAGCGGGAGCGCGGGAGGCTTCATGGGTGTGTGACCACGTTGCAGAAGCAGCCATACCACGACGGCGACGATCAGAAATGCTACTGCTGCGCCGGTGACGACAAGCCAGAGGGGGAGTCCCGGCTCGGTAAGAATGGGCTTGGGCAGTTCGGGATGCGGCAGTGGTGTGAGTTTCGGCTGGGA
>JAYVQB010000288.1:0-1764 GCA_043757085.1 Verrucomicrobiota bacterium | reverse complement strand
GAGCGCTGCGCACATTGGCCAAAAGCTGGAGGAATGCACCCGCGGCTTTTTTTCCGGCCTCAACACCCGGTTGATGATAGGCATTGATGTTCACAAGGCTGGCGTAGTAGCCGACCGCGCGCTCAAAGAGGGCCACGATGGCTCCGACCGTGGTGGCGTTCACTTCCGGGATACTAATAGTGACGCTCTCACGATTATTCTCATATAGAGCGCGTCGCGTGCCGCGCAGGTAACCCTGCAAATAATCGCCCGAGGTCGTGTCAGGATCGACCTCGATCTGCGGGCCTTTCGATGCTTTGCGCACTTCAATGAAGGTGGCGAAGAAATTGTTTACTCCATCGCGGAGTTGCTGCACATAGGCGTGCTGGTCGGTGGAACCTTTGTTGCCATAAACCGCGATCCCCTGGTTCACTTTCTTGCCATCGAGATCGAGTTCCTTTCCGATGGATTCCATGACGAGTTGCTGGAGATATTTGCTGAGCAAAACCAACCGGTCCCTGTAGGGAAGAATGACCATGTCCTTTGCACCGCGACCGCCGCCAGCGTGGTGCCACATGAGGGCAAGGAGCATCGACGCGTTCTGGTTCGCGGGCAAAGTGCGCGTCTTCTCATCCATGATTGCCGCGCCCTCCAGCAAGGCGTCAATGTCCACGCCTTGAATCGCCATCGGGACCAGCCCCACAGTGCTCATCACTGAGGTCCGGCCACCGACCCAGTCGGTCATAGGGAAAATTTTTAGCCACTTGTGCTCTATGGCATAGGCTTCGAGCTTGGACGTGATGCTGTTGGCCTTGGTGCCGGTGACGGCCACGGCGTGATTCGAGAAATTCAGCCCCATGTTTTCATAGGCATTCCTGGCTACTAGCATTCCGTTGCGAGACTCGGCGGTGCCACCGGATTTTGAAATGACCACGGTGAGCGTCTGCGCGAGATCGGGACCGATTTCTCCCAGCACGCGCTGCATCCCATCGGGGTCGGTGTTGTCGAAGAAATGGGTTTTCACCGGCGCTTTCCATGAGTCAACCAGTGCGTCCGTCATGAATTGCGGGCCGAGCGCGGAGCCGCCGATTCCGATGACGAGCATTCGGACAAATTTGCTTCCGTTCTGCGTCAAAACCTTGGCGCTGTGGACTTCGCTGGCGAAGGTTTTGGCGTCGGCAATGTCTTTATCGATGGCGGCGCATATTTCTCCCGTGGGCGCGAGCTTCGCATTGCGCAGCCAGTAGTGGCCCACCATGCGTTGCTCGTCGGGATTGGCGATGGCACCGGCCTCAAGCTTCACCATGTCGTCGAAGGCTCGCTGCACCATTGGCTCCATTTTGGCGAAGAAATCATCCGCAAAATTCATGCGCGAGATGTCGAGCGTGAGTCCCAGATCGGCGTAACGGACGAGGTGTTTTTGATAGCGGCTCCAGTGATTCATTAGGAGAGATATTGAAGCAGCAACGACGCCAACCCGCAAGGAGAAGTGGCTCCTGCTTGCATCTGCCTGCGGCTGCGCTTATCCGGCAGGATGCAATGGGGAAAAGAACTGCTGGTCTGCGGAGCCGGCTGCCTCGCCGGGATGATGAACTCCATGGCGGGCGGAGGCACGGTCGTGACCTTCCCGACTCTGCTCTGGGCCGGGCTTTCCGGTTTGCAGGCAAATACCACTAGCACCGTGGCCTTGTTCGTCGGGATGCCGCTGAGCGCGTGGAGTTACCGCAGCCACTTTGGGGAATACACCCACTGGCTGAAAAAACTCGCGCCCATTGCGTTGCTCGG
>JAYVQB010000287.1:0-1765 GCA_043757085.1 Verrucomicrobiota bacterium | reverse complement strand
GCATGGGGTGTGAAGGGCAGGAGGTCGTCCCACCAGTCGGGGTCATTCACGGCGGGGTTTAGTTCATGAGGAAAGGAGCAAAAGTCTCCGGGTTGGAGTTCAAAGTGTAATTGGCGGCGGCGACGTTCTCCTCCGGTGTGCGGATGTCTGGCAACGGCACCATCGTGCCTGTGGCCGCATCGGGTGCGTCGATCACGCAGTAGCTTTCCATGAAGAGTTCATCTGGCCCGGCACCCACCGCCTCACGCAACGCTTCCCAGACTTTCTTTCCGCCAAACTGCGGCGAAGCAGTGAACAGCTCGCGGTCCAGCGATTTCACCCCTTCGGACGTTGTGATCAGCACCACCCGGTTCGGCACCACTCGAGGCACCTCTTGCGCCAGTGCCCAAACGGTCTCTGTGACGATGGCGGGAGACATGCCGGTGACGGCGAGGAGGGTGGTGGTCATGGAATTATGCGGGACTATGGCTCGCTAAGAAATGGCAGGACAAGCTCGCGGATGTCGTAGTAGCGGTTGGGGATGTCGAGAATGCCCGGCTGCACTGCGCGCGGATTGTCCCCCGTGGGCACCCACTGGATGCGTGTGCGGCATTTGACGGTGAAGACTGCGGCAGCCACGCTGGACGGGGCGTATCCGCCGGTGATATCCACCACAACTTGATGCGGTTTTACACTGCGCGATTCAATCAGTTCAAGCAGCTTTTTTTGCAATGCATCAAAGTCGGAAAACTTCGCTTCCACAAGCCCATGCAGATGCGTTTCGTTATTTACATATGGCTTGAAAAAGTGGACGGCTTTGTCCACATAAGCTTGATCAGAGCCGAATAGGACGATTTCCGGCACGTTCACGAACTCAGGAGTGCGCAGCGCCCGCATTTGTTGCTGCCAGTTGAAATGGGGAAGACTGGTCTTGGAGTTTTCCAGAATCAGCACATCATCATCCAAACTCTTGCGTTGCAGAGTCAGCGCGGGTTCAGGCGTGGCATGCGCTCCTTGTGCCTTCAAAGTCAGCGTAACCGGGCCTGCATCAGGAACCTCATCCGGCAATTGCAACACCGAGGGTGGCGACAGGAGCAGAACGACCAACTTTGGCGGATACTTGGCCAATTCGTTCTGGCTCATGTGGTGCCCGCGATCTTCCGCAGGTTTCTGTTTTTTAATCCAAGAGTGCGCCGATGGCCGCATGAAATAATAGAGAAGCCCTGCCAGCACCAGCAGCCCCCAGCCCAAGTGATGCCCCAGTTCATGAACGCCCAGCCCTAACCAATTCATCCCGATGACAGTGCACCATCCAAGAATCCAAGGCTGATGCTCTCCGACATGGCGATTGCTCACGAGCCAGGCACTGCATGTGAGCAGCAGCAAGAGACTAACAGGCAGCCGCACCCAGAACGGGAGCCAGTGCCGCACAAGTTCTGAATTCCAAGTTTCCGTTCCGATAATATGTCCCGCAAGTATCAAGGAAAGCGCCGTGAAGAAAAAGCCCCAAGGAAACCGTTTTATGTCTGAGGTCAGTGAGCGGACAGGTGGAGAGGATGCAGATGACATAGAGTATCAAGGGTTTTGATTCGGTGTGAAAGTCAGGCGCAGAACTTGCCAGCCAGTGATTTGCTCCGGCTTGACCTCCTGCCCGATCTGCGGGCGGAAGCCGGGCTGGTAGTCAGGTGAGAGCAGCCAGACTTCGGCAAAAGACTGGCCGTCGAGGCTGGGCAGCAGGGCATCGTCCAGCGTGAGCGCGGGGCGCGCTGCGAACGGCCGCAGGTCG
>JAYVQB010000286.1:0-6760 GCA_043757085.1 Verrucomicrobiota bacterium | reverse complement strand
GTCTCTACGAAGTATCCGCCCGGCTCTCGAATTTTGAAAATGCGCCGATGGGTTCTACTCTCGTCGGAGCTGTCGTGGCGGATGGCGCGGTCCATTGGGTCAGCGTCGGTGACTCCCCCATGTTTCTCTTTCGCGATGGGATAATCACACGGCTAAACGCCGATCACTCCCTTTCTCCCATCATTGATGAGCGGATGCGGAGAGGTGAAATCACCCAAGAGGAGGCACTAAATCATCCTGATCGACACATTCTGCAAAGTGCCTGTCTCGGCCTGCCTCTCACCATTGTGGATTCGCAGATGGATCCTTATGCATTAATGAGCGGTGACATCATCATCGTCTCCAGCGACGGCATTCTAACGTTGGGAAATAACCAGATGGAAGAAATGCTCACCTTCGGCAAATTCAACACGGCGGGAAAGATCGCCGATTCCATCATTTTTGCCGTCCGCTGCGCCGATCAATTCCGCCAGGACAATGTCACCATCGCCATCGTGAAGATACCCTGAGCGTTCAGACGCCAATGTCTTCGTTCCACAATTGCGGCTTGGCGGCGATGAAGTCTCGCATCAGATCAACACACTCCTGAAGATTCAGAATCTCAAGGTTTACGCCACGCGAACGCACATAATCCTCCGGCCCTTGAAAGGTCACATTCTCGCCGACAATGATGCGCGTAATTTTGTAAAGCAGTGCCGTCCCGCTGCACATGTCGCAAGGTGAAAGCGTGGAATACAAAATCGCCCTCTGATAATCCCGCGCGCTGAGCCGTCCGGCGTTCTCCAGCGCGTCCATCTCCGCATGCAAGATCGCGCTGCCATTTTGCACCCGCCGGTTGTGGCCGCGTCCGATGATTTCACCATCCAGCACCAGCACCGATCCAATGGGAATGCCTCCCTCGGCCAGTCCTTTTCTGGCCTCGTCGATGGCCGCTTGCATGTAGATGTCCATAGGCATGTAAAGTTGAGTGCATGATGTGCGCCAGTTCACGGGCCGCAATCTCAAATTCAATCAGCGAGCGATGCTTCACCGTGCTCCATGCGTTTGCTGCCGCGATAAGCTAGGGCGAAAAACAGGAAAACCGCCAATGTGGCCAGCGCCAGTCCGATCCAGTAAGTCCGCCAGTCCGTGTGTCCATCCGTCTGGCAGGCCATGCGCCACCAACCGCACCCAAGCGATCCGGCAAGGTTGCCCAATCCTCCCGTCATCAGCGTGAGCAAGGCCTGCGCCCGTGCCCGCATCTCCGGCGCGATTCGGCGCTCAAGATAAATCTGCGCCGTGACGAAGAACAATGTGTAGCAGAATCCATGCAGAATGATGCCGGTGAACAGCCCCCATTTGGCACCCGTCACAAAAAGCGCATAACGCATCACGCCCACACCGATACCAGCGAGAAAAATCCACTTCAGTCGCGTCCTTGCCAGCAGCCAGCCCAGTCCGAGCATGGCGATGATCTCCGTGATCTGCCCCAGGCTCATCACCGCTGTGACATGCCCGACCCCCATGTCCTCCAGATGCAGCACAGTGAAGGGATAAAACGCAGCCAACACCATGTTTAACAATGCGGCGCTGATGAACACGATTCTGTGGTCAGAGTTTCGCAACAGATACAACGCGTCCAGCCCGAACGTCTCGCGCCAGGTTCGCTGCCGAATGTATCCCATTGGCTTTGATGGTGGCAGCGCAAAGGAAAACGCCACCGTCAACATCCACGCAATGGCCGCCGCGTAGCCCGACCACACGGAGGCATCCGCCCGAAGCACGAAGCTCACCATCCATCCCGCCGCCATCCACCCCACTGTTGCCCACAACCTCACTGGACCAAAATTTTCATGCGGCTGGTGCAGACGCGAAAGGATGAGACTGGTCGTGAGTCCAAAGGTCGGCACCGAAAACAGCGCGTGCAGTTGCGTCAACACCAGAACCCACACCGCACCCCATTGATGCCCGATGGCGTAATACATCGCGGTAAGAAAAATTGCCGCGCCCAGTCCGAGGCGCCGCAGCACGCGCTCCGGCGCCATGCGCTGATCCGCCAGCGCTCCGATGGCCAGTGGCGAGATCAGTGCCGCGATGGAACTACAAGCATACGCATACGGCACGATGCTTTCCAATCCGTGCGCCTTGAGCACGTTACTGAAATTTACCCCCCACAATCCCAGTGCGTGAGCCTGCAAAAAAAAGAGAGCGCACAGCCCGGCTTTTTCTCTGCGCTGAAGACTGGTCATTATCTGCTAAATCGCAGAGGGCGCGCGGTCTTGCAAACCGAAAGCAAGCAAAGAGTCAGAGGCCACTTAATTCTTGTAGGGCATCGTTCCGTCGGCATCCACCTTGTAATTCCACTTCGCCAGATAGTCAGCACCCGGCTTGAACTCATCGCCGCGTTCCTTGAGTTTTTTCGCAAGCAAAGCAACCATCTTGGCCTGCAAATCTGCGCTCTCGGGCTTGTTCACCAGATTGTTCATTTGATAGGGATCGGTCTCGTTGTCGTAGAGCAACCAGGGACCATTGAGATCACGCACAAAAGTATAGCGCGCCGTGCGCACGCCCCGATATTCCCTTCCGCCCATTTTGCGCGTCCATTCTCCGAACGGGCTGGCGCACTGGATCACGGTCGCGTCGTCACCAGGGTCGGCACCACCGCAGAGATATTTGCCGTAGTCCAAACCCTCGACGCTCGATGGAATCGCAATGCCATTGAGGGCAAGCAGCGTGGGCATGTTGTCTTCCATATTCATCGGCGCGGCCAGCTTGCCCGGCTTGATTTCGCCCTTCGGCCAGCGGATCATCTTCGGCACGCGAATGGATTCATCCCATGGTCTTTGTTTGCGCTGCATTCCTTGGGAACCCAGCATGTCTCCGTGATCAGCGGTAAACATCAGGATGGTATTGTCCGCCTGTCTAGTTTCCTGAAGGGCTTGCATCAACTGCCCGATGCAGTCATCCAACGCAGAACAATGCGCGTAGAAGCATTTTAAGTGTGTGTGCATTCGAGCACCTTCCAAATAATCAAATCCCTGCCGCTGCTCGCGTGGAATCCAAATCGAGCGCCCGCGACCGTCAATATGCCACTTCCCGACGAAGCCGGTGTCATAGCCCTCTTTGCCGAAGACTTTGCCAATCGTGACCGCATCAGGATTCAACGGGACATCGTTGATGAAGACGCCGTGGGTCAATGGTCTTTGCCCTGTGAGCTTGGTGGCACGCATCGGTGAGAACACCGGCAAACCGGATACGGCGTTCGTGAAGCACGTGCTCTGTGTAAAGAGCCTGTCCATGTTCGGCGTTTTGAGTTAGGATTGCCCGAAAAACCAAAGGCCTGCGCGCGCAATTGATCGGCAATAACAACGAGGACATTGGGCTTGCTTGCAGCTGGCAAATGCGCACCTAATATCATCGCGAGAGCGATGATGAATATTGGCATCATGCGATTCCCCTTGCTTCGATTTTATTTGTTCGCTTCCGCGCCACTGGCAACTCCCACACCAGCGTCCTCGGGTGGAAGAAATGACTTGAATCGATTTTTGTCGATGGCCTTCATATAAGCTTCCATCGGCGTGATGTAACCGTCGCGCAGCTTCTGCCAGATGGCATCGTCCATGAACTGCATGCCCAGTGCCTTGCCGCCGATGATTACGTCGTAGAGTTTCTGCGTAGCTCCTTCACGAATGATGGCGCCGACAGCCGGCGTGGTAACCATGATTTCATTCACCGCGGCACGACCCTTGCCGTCGGCCTTCTTCACGAGAAGTTGGGCAACGACCCCCCGGAGCGATGCGGCGAGCATGGTGCGCACTTGCGATTGCTGGTCGGCTGGGAAAACGTCCACGATACGGTCAACGGTCTTGCGGGCATTGTTCGTGTGCAGCGTTCCAAAAACGAGCAAGCCCGTCTCTGCGGCGGTGAGTGCGAGCGAGATGGTTTCATGGTCACGCATTTCACCGACGAGCACGATGTCCGCATCCTCGCGCAATGCGGCGCGCAGTCCGTCCGAGAAACTCGGTGTCTGGATGGGCACTTCACGCTGAGTAAAAATGCTCTTCTTGTTGCGATGCACGAATTCAATAGGCTCCTCGACAGTGATGATATGCCGGCTGAAGTTGGTGTTAATGTAATCGAGCAGGGCCGCGAGCGTGGTCGATTTGCCGGAGCCAGTCGGTCCAGTGACCAACACCAACCCGCTGCGCAAATGACCGAACTCCTTGATGATCGCCGGAACTCCAAGCTGTTCCAACGTCGCGATCTTTGTGGGGATAATACGGAAGACAGCAGCGTAGCCATTGAGCTGGCGGAGGAAATTGCAACGGAATCGCGAGTTCTCATCCATCTCATAAGCGAAGTCGAGATCACCCGATTCCTGATATCTCTTCCATCCCTGTTCATCACAGATTTCCTGCATGATCGTCTCCATGAATTCCTTGGTCAGGACTTCATCGGAGATCGGCTTGATGCTACCGTGAACGCGAATCTTGGGCGGCTGCCCCTGCGTGATGTGCAAGTCGGAACCGCCCATCTCGATGAGCTTGTGAAAGAATTGGTCAATGATCGGCATGGGATGGAATCAGGATTCGAGAAATTTCTTCATCGTCTGCTTGTCCTCGGAACGGCCAAGACATTCGTCGCGGCTGATGAGTCCTTTGGAGTAGAGTCCTTGCAAAGAATCATCCATCGCGATCATGCCCACGGCTTTACCGGTTTGCATGATGCCGGGAAGCATGAAAGTTTTCCCTTCGCGAATGGTCGAGGCCACGGCTGGCGTGTTCACTAACAACTCCATGGCCATGATGCGCCCGTTGCCATCGGCACGCGGGACGAGTTGCTGGGAAATAATGCCGCGCAGTGATTCGCTGACCATGATGCGAATCTGGTCACGCTGATCACTGGGGAAAACGTCGAGCACGCGATCCAGTGTGCGTGGCGCATTGCCCGTGTGCAGCGTTCCTAAAACCAAGTGACCCGTTTCCGCTGCGGTGATAGCCAGCGAGATGGTTTCCAAGTCGCGCATTTCTCCGACCATGATCACATCCGGGTCTTCACGCAAAGCACCGCGCAGTGCGGCAGCGAAACTCTTCGTGTGCGTGCCAACTTCACGCTGATTGATGTGACAGCCCTTCGGAGTGAAGACATATTCAATGGGGTCTTCCAGCGTGATGATGTGGTCATCGCGATCAATGTTCACCTGATCCACCAGCGCGGCGAGCGTGGTGGACTTGCCGGACCCGGTCGCACCCGTCACGAGAACGAGTCCGTTCTGGTATCGCGTCAATGTGCGGCAAGTCTCCGGCAACTTGAGTTCATCAAGCGAACGGATGTTGGTATTGATGATACGAAATACCATGTCGATGCCCAGTCGTTGCCGCACCACCGAGCAGCGGAATCGTCCGAAGCCCGGCGAGTAGGCGAAGTCCACATCTCCGCGCTTTTCCAGCAGATCAATTTGTTGCGGGCCGAGAAACTGGTAGGCCAGACGTTTCGTATCCTGCGGAGTTAGCGGTGCCGCATTGTCCCAGATCGGTTGCAGGGTGCCGAAGCGACGCCAGTTCGGAGGTGCGCCAGTCGCGAGGTGAAGATCGGAGCACTCGTATTGCTGGCCGAGTTTCAGGTAGTCATCAATGGATTCCAGCACTTGAACAACTGCCGCTGGATCATGCTGGGTGGTGCTCATTCAGGTTGTTCGGGCTTGGGGGCTTGTTGGAATTTTGAGAGATAGTTCATGAGATAGTCTTTGGCAAAATCTGTGAGCGGTTTTCGCACCACCGCCATCAAGCCCGTGGTGAGCAGACCCGTCAACCAATGCTGCCTTGGGCGTTGCGGACGCTCCACAGCGCCACCAGAGAAAAATCGCACTCCGATAAATCCCGCAGCCGCAGCCGCCGCGATGATCAGCGCCACTTTGTGCTTGGCCACGCTCTGTCGCATCAGCTCGCGCGGATTCCATTGCTCACGCATCACGGCCAGATCGCCGCCCAGCAAGGCGCGTGACTGTTCCAGCGCCTGGATCGCGCCTCGCTTCAGGATTTCTCGTTGTGTTGCGCCAGCCATTTCCGGTCCTTCCCAAATTCATTCATCGTGTGTTCAAACCAGCGCGTCCGCGACAGACGACTCATCAGCAGCATGAACAGCAGCACGCCCAGAAGCACATGGGCGCTGCCCACCATGACCGACGCCATCATCCACGACCAACCGGTCTTCGCCGCCAGCACCGTCACCGCTCCCGCCATCACCAGCAGCCAGCCAGTAAAGCCCAGCACCACTGCCACGGTTCCGAGAGCTAGCGCGCGTAGCACTTGCTGAAATGCCTCCTGCGCCTCAATCGTCACCAGCACCCCTCGCGCTTCCAGATAACGCAGGACCGAAGCCGGCAGCTTGCGGCCCGCGCCCTGAGCGACAGCTTCGGTTTCCGGTGACGCTGCTTCCATGGTTGAGGGGAGATAAAAGGCAAATCCGCGCGGTCTTATTTGCGGAGGATGACCCCCACGACCAACCCAAGACCAAATGCGGTCAGCAGCGCCTGCACGGGTTTCTCCCGCGCAAACTTCTCGGCCTCAGCCGCGAAATCTTTCGCCTGAGACTTCGCCCCCGTCAGGGCCTTGTCGGCGTATTGCTTGAACTCAGCCGCCTTTTCTTCCGCCGTGCCGCGAAATTGTGCCGCGCGTTCTTCCGCAGTGTGGCGCAAATCGTGCATCTTCGCCGCCGCCGCCGTGCGGAGGTCTTCCGCCGCTTTGATGGCGCTGGCTTTGGCTGAGGCAAAAGGATCAGC
>JAYVQB010000285.1:0-1768 GCA_043757085.1 Verrucomicrobiota bacterium | reverse complement strand
CATCGCGCAGCAGGTCGATGGCACCGTCATTCACCGACACCAGGCCGGGCAAGCCGCAGGCCATGCTCTGAAGCACGGTATTGGCGCAGGCATCATATTGGGTGGGATGAATGAACCAGTCGGCGGATGCATAGAGCGCGTGGACTTGCGATTGCGCGCCGATCACGCGCACCTTGGAGAGTAAGTTATGTCGTTTAATTTTGAGACGCTGGGAAAAATCGAGGTTCTGTCCGACGATCCACAAATCCGCATCCACCTCGCTCCAGATGTCCAGCAACACATCCAGCCCCTTCCGCCTGTGGCTTAGCGAAACAAAAAGAAAAGCCGGGCGCGCGGGATCGCTCTTGAGCTGGGCGCAAACCTTGGCGCGCACACCGGCGCGATCCTCCACCGGCTTGAACCGCGCCGTATCGACCGCCGTATGAATCACGCGGAAGGATTTTTCATCTGTGCCGTAGGCCGTGTGCAATTGCTTCGCCACCTGTGCGGAGTTCACGACGAAAAGCTTGGTGCGCCCCGCTGTGTAGAGTTCTTTTTCCAGGCTGAGTTCCAGCAAGTTCTTCGGATGCCAGCGTTTCCACGGAGGCAGCAATTCAGAATACACGCGATGACATCCTCCTCCCGCGCGATGCAAATCATGCGTCGTGGTCCGGCCAAAACCGATCGTGGCATCGACGGACAATTCTTTTCCCAAGCGGCCTGCCACCCGGTCGAACTGCCACATCCGCAGCATGGACGATCCTTTGATTAACGGCACCCTATGCAGTGTGGCGCCGACACCTTTTACCATGGCATCTGAAGCCTCTCCTGCCACAATATGAACTTCATGCCCAGCCGAACACAAGCGCGTGGTGAACTCCATGAGATAACCTTCCAGCCCGCCGCGCGGAATGAATTGATGATAGATCAGGCCGAGGCGCATGGGGCTGGATGCTAGATGCTGGATACAGGATGCTGGATCGTCAGAGGCATTTTCTATTTTCCATTCTGTTCGTCTTCAAATTTCCTACTGTAACGCACGAAGGCTGAGAACGCGGTGGCGACGGCGATCCAGAGACCGGGAAAGCCGTCGAGGAATCCGCGCCGCAAAACATACGCGCGGAAGAATCGCCACAGGGGCCGGGCGATATTCGTCAGCAGCGACCAGCGTGCGCCATCGGCCTTCTGGCGTTGGAGGAAGACATCGGCATAGACATTGATCTTTTCAATGTAGCGGTTCGTCGTGGGAAATGAGAAGTGATGCAGGTCGCCATTCAGTCGCATGACCGGGCCTTCCATCTCGATGTAATCATGCTCCGGGCTGCCGCCCCAGCGGGCCTTCTCACGAAGGAACAGGCGTAGCTTGCGGTCGGGATACCAGTCACCGTGAGTGATCCAGCGACCGAGGAACCAGACTTTCCGATTGCACTCTGCGCCGGAAAATTTCTCGCTCAATCCATCACGGAAAAACTTCTCAATGCTCTCGCGCAGTTCCGGCGAAAGCTCCTCGTCGCAATCCAGTGCCAGCACCCAGGGCTTCGTGCAGAGCTTGAGCGCGACATTTTTCTGATCTCGATGCCCCAGCCAAGCCTGATGCGTGACCTTGGCCCCGAAGTTTTCTGCGATCTCCCGCGTCTGGTCCTTCGATCCCGAGTCCACCACGACTATTTCCTCCGCGAGACCAGCAGCACTTTGCAAGCAACGCGCCAGGTTCGTCTCCTCGTTCAAGGCGATGATGGAAAGTGAAATCGGCAGAGGCATGGCGTGGTTGGGGCGATGGATGGCTATT
>JAYVQB010000284.1:0-6773 GCA_043757085.1 Verrucomicrobiota bacterium | reverse complement strand
GAGAAGGAAAAATCCGAAGCGCCGGGGTATCGAACTACAACGTGCATCAGTTTGATCTGCTTAATTCTCGCATGGAGCAGCCATTGGTGACCAATCAGCTTGAGTTTAGCTTGCAGCACATGGAGCCGATTCTTGATGGCACGTTCAGCCAGTGCGAGAGGCTCGGTGTGCTCCCGATGGCGTGGAGTCCGATGGCACAGGGGCGACTGTTTGATGTGAAAAACGATGCGGCGCAGCGGCTTGCGATTTGCGCGCAGAAACTCGCGCCGCGATACAACGGCGCGACGCTGGAGCAGTTGGCCTATGCCTGGATCATGGCGCATCCCGCGAATCCTCTGCCGATCCTCGGCACCAACAAGATCGAGCGCATCCGCAGCGCCGCGCAGTCATGCGAGATCAAACTGGAACGCGAGGATTGGTATGCACTGTGGGAAGCCGCGCAGGGACGGAGGATTCCCTGATGGTTGTGAGTAATGACTGCGAAGGATGGACAGTAAAAATTGATGAGGGATTTGTTGCCCTATGTGAACGCATTTGGAACATGGGACTCTTGTCCCGTCAGAGGTCGGCGGGTCTCGAGACCCGCCGAACGCCGTCGAAGCTGGAGCTTCAACTTCCGCTGACAAAATTGGCAACGAAAGTTACATAGGCGATTCTCAATTGCTTTTTTACCACGCCCATTCGGGATTGAGTCCCCAACGTTTGGCGGTTTCGGAAAGTTCTTCGCGCAACGGCCATTCGTCGGGGCGCGGGTCTTGGCCTAGATGTCTTGTGCTGGCACCTTTGAGTTTCATGCAACCGGTGTTGTCGCCGATGGAGGTGATTTGTTTAACTTCCTCGACGGTGAGCGGATTGATTTCTGGGAGCGAAGCGAGTTCGTCCGCCTTGGTCTCGATACTCTTCGCGCCTTCATTGGCCTCTTGAATCAACGTGGGCACAACGCTCTTCACAGGATCTTGCGCGAGATTCCAGAGGCAGCTCAACTGAAGCATGGTCAGGCCGTGGCGTTGGGCGATGGGGCGTATTTGATTGAGCTTTTCATTGCCGTGCTCCACCCATCCGGCGGGGCGGTAGCTGCGATGGTCGCCATCGCGGAACTTGTGACCGGGGCGCACATCGTCATGGAAGATGCCGCCGAAATCCACGACGCGGGCGAGGAGGTTGACGTTGAATTTCTTTGCCGCAGGCAAGATGAACTGGCCGGGCCAAGGCTCGAAGGGATTGAGGATGATCATGGCCCAGTCAATGTCCGCGCCGAACAATTCCAGACAGTTGATGATGTCGAGTGTGAAGCCATTGGCCGGGCCGGGTGCGATGCCGAGGCGGTCGGTAAGACCGTAGTTTTTCAGCGCACGAAGGCCATTCCACACGATGGAGCTGCTGTAGCCGATGGTGTCGGGATTGTGCAGCATGAGGAGATCGAATTTTTCCACGCGGCAGCGCTCCAATGATTTCTCGCAGGCCATCTTGAGATAAGGCGCATAGTCATCTGGCTGACGCAGTCCGGGTTCGGTGAAGCGGGGATAGCCCTTCGCTCCGGCGCGCATCCCGCCGTAGTAATCATGTCCGATAATGCCGACGAGCGAGTAAGTGTCGCGCGCGACGCCTTTCAGGGCTTCGCCGAGCAATGTATCCGCGCGGCCTGCGCCATAGACATCGGCGGTGACGAAAGTGCGGATGCCTTTTTCGTAGTTGAGCCGGACGAGGCGCACGTAGTCGTTTTCATCGAGTTGTTCGCCGAAGTGCATGAAGCGTCCGCCGCTCCAAGTGCCGAATGCTGTGCGTGTGAGATCCATATCAGGTAATGTTTACGGAGAAAGAACGCGTGGTCAAAGTGGAGCTTTGCGCGGTGTTTGCGCAAGCATGGTCAATCATTGTGTTACTTCACTCGATTCGATGAAGACGATGTTGCCCGGTTTCGCCGGTCAAGGCGATCGCGCCGAGCCAGTCCACACGCGCGCCGATTTTGCCGTAATATGATAAAATGCTTATTGCACCGGGTGATGGGGGTGAAAATCCCGCCATTATTTTTGGAGGACTCGCTGCATGATTGATCGTGTCGTTAAAAGCCTGATGCATACCGGGCGCACCAGTAACGGATGTAAGAACAAACATGCGTTGTGATTCACCCAAAGCGGCCAGTTCTGACCATGACGCGAGTTCAATACCGGGAATGACCGCGCCGGGTGGAAGTGGTGAGGGATCAAACAGCCACGCCCTGGGAAGAATGTCGAGCAAGTTATCCACGGCGCTGCGCCTTAATTCACGATCCCAAAAATCGCGCATGGGACGCAGGTGCAGCAACGCTGGCCAGATTGGCGAATTGACCGATAATTCCGCGAACGGAAGCAGCGGCGGCAAGGTCTGGGCTTTGTCCGGGAACGCGCGATTCCAAAGTTCCACTGCTATGGCCGCCTGTGGCGCAGGCAGGATTGGCGGGCGAAGCTGAAACTTTTCAGCGGCCAGCTGTATCGCGTTGATGAACAGACCATCACCCTTCAGCGAACAAGGCTCCATGTTGTCCATGGGGCTGAGCCACGCTTGTAAGTCGGGCATGAAGCCAGCACTCACATTTGCGCGAAGCCGATCGCACGCTGCGGCGAATCTTTCGATGAGATGACCCGTGGAGGAGAGTGATTTTCGCCGGGCTTTCGATAACTCTCTCGGTGGGGCGAGCTGGGCGTCAGCCAAGGCCAGCCACTCAGGCTCCGGAGAATTCGGGTGCATGAATTAGCGTGGCCTCATTGGAGAGTTCACAGATACGACTGTTCGACCCGCTTGGCGACATCGCGATAGCCGTAGTCGCTGTTGTAGATTTCCTTCATGCAGTTGAGATAGCTGTCTTTCTTGCCGCTCTTTTCGTAGATGAGACCCAGTTCATAGAGCACTTCTTTTTTCTCATTGTTGAAGCTGGTGATTTCTTTCACGGCCTCGCTGAGCGAGTTTTCGGCGAGGTCGTTCATGTTGAGACGCTCGAAGCATTTGCCGAGCATGAGCAGCGCCTTGTTGCGGATGTGCGGGTTGCTCTTGGCCTGCTGTAGTTCCGGGATGGCCTCGCGGAATTGCTCTGACTTGAAAAGCACGGCGGCGTATTCAAAGCGGAATTGTTTGTCGGTGGGATTGCGTTCAACCCTATTTTTGGCATCGACGAGGACGGTGGCGAGACGTTCAATTTTGATGGCCTGCATGTGTGCGCGTTTCTCGTCGATGTCCGGGGCGTTGGGGGCAGCTTCGATCTCGGCCTCCATGCGCTGAAGTTGAATTTCTGCGACGCGATTGCGCATCTGTTCCACGCGGGCTTTCAGGGAGATGTCCGCTGGGTTGAGTTGCGCGGCCCAATCGTAGTAACTGAGGGCGTGCTCCGGCTCCTCCATGCGGTCGTAGATGTCGGCGATGCGCTTGACGACATTGACGTTGTTTTTGTCCTTTTCGTATTCCTCAGCGAACTGGGAGAGCAGGTTTTCCATCTGCTCCCGGGTCATGCCCTGCCGGGTCTGGTTTTCGAGGTTCTGCGCCTCGTCCTTGTTTCTCATTGCATTGCGGAAGCCCCCCTCTTCTTGCCAGCCCTGGCGCATCATGGAGGTCTTGGCTGCGGCGTCTTTCTCGCCCTTCACCGCATCCATGTCCGTGGCGTCAACCCGGATGATCTGACGGTAAACGTCGCTGGCTTTTTCCGGCTGCTCATGGGCCATGTAATGATCGGCCAGGCGGTGCAGATTGCGGGTGTTGTTGGGGCGTCCTTCCCGGATGGTTTCCAGCGCGAAAGCGGCCAAAATGGTATTTCCAGCGCGCGTGGCGTAATCATGGAGCGCCTGATTGGCATTGATGTTGTAGGGGTCTTTTTGGAAGACGGTTTCCTCAAGTTCCGCAATGCCTTCCCACGGTTCTTTTTTGGAATTGGCACCTCCCTTGAAAAGGTTAAGCCCTCCGCTAAAGAGGCCTTTTTTCTGGCCCTTGGCGGCCTCTGCCTCGGCACGGCGCAGGAGCTTGCGGCCATCCAAGAATTCCGGCGCTTGTTTCACCACGGAAAGAATGAGGCTGACGGTATAGTCAAAGTTCTTCAACTGGTAGGCACTGACGCCTTTGAGCCAAAGACTCCTCAGTTGTGGGGCGAGATCATTTTCTGTCATGAGGAATATGCGATGCTGGTTGTGATTTAAAGATGGATTCGTCGTCTGGTGTGAAGCTTCATGGCGAAGGTGCTGGCTTGCCTGTGACCAAAGCTGCGAGATTTTGCCATTCGGTGCGGAACCCCTCGGAGAAGCCCTTCCATGCGAAACCGTGCTCGAAGATGACCATCCAGCAATAGGTGGCCAAAACGAACGCTGCAATCCACATTATTCGGGCAAACAAACGCATCATGGGGAGGGGAGTTTAAGGGCAAAACCGCGTCCGAGTCCAGCGCTGAATTCAAAGTCCAACGCAGGTATTGCGCACCAGCGGTGGAACGCCTACATAAGTGCGCGCTTCGCTCCGCCACATCCCCGGTTGTCAGAAGCCTCAATTTTATGAAAATCATCCTTATCTCCCTTCTTTCACTGTCCTTGGTTCCCACTTTACGCGCCGAAGATTTCACCGACACCGTCAAAGGCATCCTCGCCAAAACGCAGGCGGCAAAGCCGTTGGCCGTGTCGGGGCAGGACGCAAACTGGTTCTTCCTCCGCAAAGAATTGGAGCATCTCTCCAAGGGCGATCTGGCGAACGCTGACATGTCGAAAGACAACATCGAAAAAACTGATCCTCTGCCGGTGATTGCGAAATACAACGAGGACCTCAAGGCGCTTGGCGTGGAGTTGCTCCTCGTGCCCGTGCCTTGCAAAGCCGCGATCTATCCAGAAAAACTCGACGGCAAAATCGATCCAAAAACAGTGCCCAGCATGGGTGCTTACTTTGCCAAGCTCAAAGCGGCGGGCGTGAACGTGCTCGACCTCGAAAGCGTTTTCAAAGCCGAGCGCGCAGAACATCCCGACAAACAACTCTACTGCGCCACGGATTCGCATTGGTCGCCTTATGCGGCTCAACTCGTGGCGAAGCTCGTCGCGGATAAATACAGAGGATTAAAAGAGATCAGCGAGAACTCGTTGGCCGATCTCATCACGCTGCCGGAAGAGACAATTGAATTTCACGGCGATCTCATCGAAGACGCGCAGAAGGCCTCCGTGCCCAAGGACAAACTTCCTCTGCAACGCGTCGGCGAAGCCGTGCCGCCAGATGCCAAAACGGTGCGCACGCTGGAAAGCGATCCGAAAAGCGCGATGCTCGTCATCGGCGACAGCCATCTGCAAGTCTTTCGCAAAGGCGGCGAGATGATCACCACCCAGGCCGGTTTTGTCGATCATCTCCAAGTTGACCTTCCCGCTGCAGTCGAAGTAATCACCATGCAGGCCGGAGGCGCGGATGGCCCGCGCGTCGAAGTTGCACGGGCGACCGCAAAAAATCCCGACTTCTGGACAAAAAAGAAAATCGTCGTTTGGGTTTTCACCGCTCGTGAATTCACTCAGGGCAAATGGCGCGTGCTCCCCGCAAAGGTGGTAAAGAAGTAACGCCTCTTCCTTGCCCCCGCGAACGGCTTCGCTATTCTAACTACTCCTTTTTTAACCGCATCCCATCATGTCCCTAGATACTCTCCGCACTTTCAAAACTGGTTCCAACACCGACGGCAAATTTTTTTCCCTGCCAGAACTTGAGAAACAGGGCATCGGCACCGTCTCGCGACTGCCGGTCTCGATCCGCATCGTGCTGGAGTCGCTGCTGCGAAACTGCGATGGCAAGAAAGTCACGGAAGACGATGTGAAAAATCTCGCGAACTGGAACGCGAAAGCACCGGGCGAATATGAAATTCCCTTCACGGTTGCTCGCATTGTCTTACAAGATTTTACCGGCGTGCCGCTGCTGGTCGATCTCGCAGCGATGCGTTCAAAGGTTAAAGAGTTGGGCGGGAATCCAAAGATGGTGGAACCGCTGGTGCCTGTTGACCTCGTCGTCGATCACAGCGTGCAGGTGGATTTTGCCGGAACGCAGGACGCGCTTAACAAAAACCTCGAACTGGAATTTGAGCGCAACAAGGAACGCTATCAGTTCCTCAAATGGGGCGAGCAAGCCTTCAACACTTTTAAAGTTGTGCCTCCCGGCATTGGCATCGTCCATCAAGTGAACCTTGAATATCTCGCGAAGGGCGTGCTCGAAAAAGACGGCGTCTATTATCCTGATTCACTTGTCGGCACCGACTCGCACACGACGATGATCAACGGTCTCGGCGTCGTCGGCTGGGGCGTGGGCGGCATCGAAGCGGAAGCGGGCATGTTGGGCCAGCCAGTCACCTTCCTAGTGCCGGAAGTCGTGGGCGTTCATCTGACGGGTGAACTGCGTGAAGGCGTAACCGCGACTGACCTCGTGCTGCGTGTCACTGAATTGCTTCGCAAGACAAAAGTGGTGGGCAAGTTCGTCGAGTTTTTCGGCCCCGGCGCCCGTGCGCTCAGCGTGCCGGATCGCGCCACCATCGCCAACATGGCACCCGAATACGGCGCGACCATGGGCTTCTTTGGAGTCGATCAAACCACCATCGAGTATCTTCGTGGCACTGGGCGTCCGGCAGATTTGTGCCAGACAGTGGAAAATTATTTTAAGGCCCAGGGCATGTGGGGCATTCCTGAGCAGGATGAGATCGACTACACGCACATCGTGGAGCTTGATCTTTCCACCATCACGCCGAGCGTGGCCGGGCCGAAGCGTCCGCAGGATCGCATTGAAGTCAGCGCATTGAAGCAGGCATT